>NZ_JBWKZB010000013.1:0-125233 GCF_059424105.1 Pseudomonas sp. GW456-E7
AAGGAGGGGAGGTGGGGCGTTGAGTGGGGGCTGGCAGTTCTCACACCGATTTGGCAGACAGACACCTTACTGTGGCGAGGGAGCTTGCTCCCGCTGGGCTGCGAAGCGGCCCCAAACTCAGCAAACGCGGTCAATCAGACAGAACACGTAATTCGCTGAGCGACTGCTCCGCAGCCGAGCGGGAGCAAGCTACCTCGCCACAGAATCCAGCTTGCCTGACTATTCGGGAATCACCGTCCAACCCTTTCATAAAGCAACGCTGTGAACTTCTCCCGATTACTTGAATGGTGGCAACGTCGATGACAGTTCGGGCGCAGCGCTACAGCATTGCTCGGACGGTCTGAGCTTTCCTGTGTCAGATGCTTAACGTGGTGAACCTCAAGAAACGGCTTGCTCGACTTTTCAAACGGATTAGACACATTCCGTCGACCGTTAAAAGCTCCTTCTTCACCTGATCTGCTTGCTTGAACCAGGCCTTCTATTCGGAGTCGATACGAAAGCTCGGCGCGTGCCGCTTGATCTTGCCCCTATAGATACTCGAACCTGTTGAAGAAGGAAACGTAATGCGCCGTGCATAGATCTTCAGCGACATGCGAGTGTTAAACAAAACTATCCAGAGGCCATTACTATTTCCTTTTTTCTCCTGCTGGTAATAAACAACACAATGGCAGAGATTATTGCCAATACCCCCCAGCCATAAGCAAAGGTTCCGAGGCTATCTCTCGACAGACCAATAATTGGTGGCACCAATACGACGGAAATCTGATTGGCTGTCATAGCCATTCCGAGTGCAAAACCCTTGCGATCAGCGGGAGCGGTCTCGGCTACATAAGCTACCCAGGGGCCGTACCACCCATATGCGAAAAATCCTATCAGAGCCATAAATACACTGATGATTGCTAAATTTTTGGTTTCCAAAAGTGGCAGCAGTGTCAGAAATACAGTAACGGCACCCAAACAAGTTAACACAGGGAAGTACCTACCAGCCTTGCAACGGTCGCTCCAAGCTGCAAGTACAATTCTTCCAGTTATACCTGCCCCAAGCACTACAAAGAACATCGTTGTCGCAGCGAAGCTATCAAGTCCAAGCGAAGTATGAAGATACAAGACAAGAAAGACTGAAATGGCGTACTGCGAAGCAGTAAGGCTAGCGCCCGACAGCATAATATTTCTCATGGATGGGTCCTTTGCCATCATAAAACGTGATGCGATCGCTGATCTTAAGTCGACTTGTTTTTTGGGGAGGCGGTGTTGTCGCTCAGGAGACTTGTATAGTAGCATAAATAGAGTAGCGCCAAACAAGGCGACCAAGCCTCCCGTTAGGAAGGCTACTTGAATCGAGTAGCGGGTAGCAATAAATGGGAGCAGTAGTGCTGCAATTGCGCCGCCAAGTGGTAATCCAGCTTGTCGGATTCCCATTGCGAATCCTAACTGATTACCTGCAAACCAATTGGATACTGATTTGCTTCCTCCAGGCTGAGCAGTGCTGTATCCAAGTCCCAATATTGTAAGAAGTATAAGTAACTCTGTATAAGAATTAACCAGTGCTGCTCCACACAATGCGACACCGACTATCACCGTTCCCATTCCTACAACAAACCGTTCGCTGTATTTGTCCAGCAGTTCGCCAGCGACCAAAAGTCCAATAAGAGGAATGAACTGCGCTGCTGATACTAGTATTCCTATCTGCCAGTTGCTGAGGCTCATTTCATTTTTTACATGTATTGCAATGGCTCCGAATCCTTGTACAAAGAAGCAAGCGCACGCTTGAGCTAATGTGGCTATAGCTAAAATTACCCACCGATACTCCTTGGTAAGCGTTTTCATATGCTTGATCTCCATTCTTGATAAGACAGGGTGGGGATATGCTTCGTAAAGATATGATGAGCTGAGACTGGTTGTGTAGAGAATGGCGAAGTGTAATTCAAAGTAACTAAGTGAACAGATAGCTAATTTGTTTGTAAGGTTCTATCTCTAATGATTGGGGCTTATGCTGAATCCATTGTTCGAAAATGCCTTTTGGTATTTTGTCAATTCGTGCTTGCTTGTGAATGTGGTGATCTTAAAGGGGGGATTAATGGATGCTGCTTTTTTTTTCGTTAAAGATGCGACCTGCGAAGCAAGCTTGTTGGCGGGATCAATCCAGTTTTCAGCAGTTGGAAAAATCTTGCGCAAGTCATCGATCAAATGAGGGAAGTGCGTGCAGCCTAGAATAACTGTGTCAACTGATAAACGCTGCTCTTTTGTAAGGTGATTGTCGATCAGTTCGGCGAAATTAGCGAAACTTGGGTTCTCTCCTGCTAATTTAGTCTCGGATAGTGTTACTAACGCTTGGGTTGCGATTGGCCATATTTTTGCGTGCATTTTAGCTTTGGTTATCTTTTGAATGATGTGTCTGCTTTCAATAGTGCTGGGAGTGGCAAGCAAAACAATATTTTTGTTCTCGGAAATTTCAAGCGCTTCATCTATAGGTGGCGTGACAAAAAAACAATTGTACCTAAACTGGTCGAGACCGTTCTCTATAATGGCGATAGAAGCTGTGTTGCACGCTACGACTATCGCTGAAGGTCTTAACTGCGTACAAAGTTCATCGAGCAACTGTTCCACCCGTTGAGCTACCGCAGATCCAAGCTTATTGCCGTAAGGGAACCAATCGTTATCCACCACATATAGAATGTTTGCGTTGGGAAGTAATTTTTCCAGTTGCCGTGCTA
This sequence comes from Pseudomonas sp. GW456-E7, assembly GCF_059424105.1. Taxonomy (NCBI): domain Bacteria; kingdom Pseudomonadati; phylum Pseudomonadota; class Gammaproteobacteria; order Pseudomonadales; family Pseudomonadaceae; genus Pseudomonas; species Pseudomonas sp. GW456-E7. Next base: position 2,715 of record NZ_JBWKZB010000013.1, read on the forward strand.
CTGTTAAGCCACCCACTCCTGAATCGAACACGACAATCGGGCGAGAGTTTATAAGTTGCGCACTATCAAACACCGTCTCGTCACCTAGCCAGAATTTCGGGATGGTTGCTAATGTTGAAATGTGAGCGTCCATCGACATTCCCCTTACGCATTGATGGCGCGAGTTTCTACCGAGTTTCGCATTTCGCGTGATTTTCTCAGGCTCGAAGCAAATACTACCCTTGCGAGCCATCGAGCACCGTCGCCGTAGTTTGCCTTGAATGAGTCTCGTGCGTGGACGCAACGGTAATTATCTATGAAAAAGTAATCTGTAGCTTCGAGCATGACCGCTTTGCGGTTCTCTGCAAAGTGACGTAGAAGTTTTTCTAAAGCTTGACGTTCGATGCCGTCATACTCATCAATATTTAATGCGGCAGCATTAATTTTGACATATGGCGCGTTGCTGTGACCGAATAGGATGGGCTGGGAGATTTCCTCTACTATGTCAGTAGTGCTGTGGATTGGGTTGTGACAGATTTTATACCTCGGTTCAAATAGTACTTGCTTCTCCTCTGCACTAAGTTTGATGCCGTCGATGCACGAAATAGTGGTCGCAGCACGTTCATTGTTGCGCATACAGACGAGTCCCAAGTATTCGGCACGTGCGGGGTGAAAGGCATCTTCCACGTGGAATCCAAAGTCGAGGGCAGATCCGCTACTCGAGTTTGAAACTTTGCTAAGTTCTTTAAGTGGAATAATGTTGTTGTAAAGGCTGCCACAACGTTGCGAAGTAAATCCGACTCCCTCGCCAAGCAGTGAACCATATAGGCCATGCAAAATTTTTGCGTCATTTAAACAGTAGTCATCATCTAACTCAATGTACCTTGACGGACTTGGACCTGCGCCGTCAAGAAGCACAGGACTGCCGGAAATCAAGATTGCCGAAAATTCCTCATTGCGCTTGAAGTCATAGAATTCCTGGCGGATTCTTCGCGGAAGCTCCTGAGCGTACAGAACTGCTTTTTCGATGAAGTTGTACTGATTCGCCATTGTAGGGATTCGGATGATCTCATCGAGCAAGCCGCGGATCTGTTGTTTTTCTTGGTTGGTAAGTATTATTGTTTTGACTAATGTTGCCATGGTGTTGCTCCATGAGATTTATGGTTGTTGTCAGTGTTTAAGTTTTTCTTAATTTGCAAATTCTCAGAGGTTTTTATAAGGTAGTATGTTCCGCTGCTCAAGTTCATGCTGCTGGGCATACTGTTGGGTTGTTACTTTTGCTTGTGTTGTTATTTTTTAACGAAAGAAGTCGGTCCATTAAGTTTGTAGGTGGGCATAAAAATCAATGGCTGAGGTTTGCTTGGATTTAAAATGGGTTAGTATGTGTGTCTGGTGAATGAATTGGCATAGGTGGCTTAATGTGTTGCATGTCACTAGATTTGCACTTTTTTATTTTGTTATGAGTTGGTTTTTATGCGAAGTATTAGCGGTGGTGCTACCCCAGGGGACTGCGAAATAAGGTATTAATTTTGGTGGAGGGAGTCAACTTTTTTGCTTGTAGGAAGTTTCTGGTTTTACTGTTGACGCAAAAAAGATCAGCGTTTCATAGTGTGCGAAAGCGCTCTGATGAGAAAAAATCGCTCGGATTTGATCGGAACGTTTATTTTTGTGTAGGCAACAGACCATGGCAGTTTGAGTAAAGTGCGGCGGCGTTGCTCGTCCGGTCCGGAATTTTTTGAACAGCTGCAAGGGGATTCAAAATGATTTTTGCGTCGGTCGAATTAGCGCCTTATCTTTTGAAATTTTAGGTTTCAACTACCTTGGCTTTCTCTATGGAAGTGCCATATAACTGAGTCAGAACAAGTAAATATGCGACTATTCGGGAATCAACCGTCCAACCCTTTCATAAAGTAACGCTGTGAACTCATCCCGATCACTCGAATGGTGGCAACGTCGATGACAGTTCGGGCACAGGGCTACAGTATTGCTCGGACGATCTGAGCCTTCCTGTGCCAAATGCTTAACGTGGTGAACCTCAAGGAACGGCCTGCCCGACATTTCAAACGGAGCGGAGTTGCCACAGCCTTCGCACTTACCTTCAGCCTGTTGGCGCACCCACGCTCTCACTCCAGGATCTCGAAAAAAAGACCTTCCGCTGGACTGAGTTTGCTCTGGTCTCTCAATCCCCTTCGGCTCGACTTTGATCGGTTGTCGCTCAAGCTTTGCAGCTCGCCGCTCCAGCGTCGCTTCGTCGGCTGTCGGGGCGAAGTCCTCGGGAGTCACAGGGTCAGGAGTATTGAGTGCTTCACGAATGCTCTTCGTAACATTAGCGCCGACATTCTTGGCAGGCTTGTATCCCTTGATAGGTTCTCGACCCAGCTCGACCATAACCGTAGAAATGTTCTGCATCCGAAACTCAACAGAACCTTTGGTCCGACCAGCCAAAGCACCCTCGCGCAGGACGCGATTTTCATGAGCCTTGTTGATCGCCTGACCGTTCTGCTCGCGTGACAGCATGCTGAGATAGGCATCGACCGCAGCCTGAATCTCTGCCTCACTCCAATCGCCGTTGCTCTTTTCCGTATCCATACAATCGCCGAGGGTTAAATACCCTCGGACGATACTGAGTGGCCACTACGACTGTCTACGAAAATTCCTACACAAAGAAGAGAAGGTTCTTGCGGGCGGTCCTACAGGCGAGGCACCTAACCCATCGAATGTTTCGACGACTGAAACACCCGCGCAACCTTCCGCCACCAAGGTTTAGCTGCCGGCATCCGCCATTGCGTGTGATCGAGCAGCAGATACGGCATGTCCCGCAGCCGAATCCAGCCTTCATCCTGCCAGTGCAGCAGGCTCAGTGACATCTCCGGCCAGTCCAACAGACTCAGCATCGGCCGATCCGAATTGTCCGACTGCTCCGCATCACGTAAGGCCGGCACCACTTGATGGGTGATCCACTCACGCAGCAAGCGATTTCCTGGTGCGTAGTGATAGACCAGCAGCGCATAGACACCGGACTCACTGAGCATCAGCTGTTTTTCCGGTTGCCGGTAATACTCAATCCACAACGGGCGGTGTTGGTCTTTGTCCAGTTTGTTGACCATGCGCTCACTCAGATGGAAACCCATCAAGCGGCCGATATCGCGGGCGCAGAACCACGGTTGGTTTTCCAGGAGGAGAGCATGGAGAGGGAGATTGTGGCGGGTGAAGACTGTTACAGAAAAGAGATCAGACATGGCCAATCTCCATGGTTCGGAGAGTGACGAGAAGGTTGTGTTCAGGCATATCCATTACCTCTACGTTTGGACTTTTGCGGGCCTGACCCCAACGTAGAGTGGACATAAGAAGCTCCAACGAGCAAAAGCCTCACACAGCCGTAGGATAAATCACCAGGGGGTGACTGCTCGTCTGTGCAATTGGCTAGCTTTCTACGTTGGGCGTTTCTTAGGCACCTGCAGTAGAGCTTAGGGCCGTATGGAATGGCCCTCAATACAGAAGGTGCTGGAATACATGTAGGAGGTTTAACTACTACTGAGATTGCGAGTAAGAGTTTTCCTACCCCACAAAAAAGCCCCGATCAGATCGGGGCTTTCAGATGTTCGATTTGTCGATTCAAGTCGTCAAATCGCGGCTAGCTTGGGAATCAATCCCAGCTAAGCGCACCACCAGTTTGGTACTCAATTACACGAGTCTCAAAGAAGTTCTTCTCCTTCTTCAAGTCCATAATCTCGCTCATCCATGGGAACGGGTTAGTCGTCCCCGGATACTCTTCCTTCAAACCAATCTGGCTCAAACGACGGTTAGCGATGAACTTCAGGTAGTCCTCCATCATCGCCGCGTTCATGCCCAACACGCCACGAGGCATGGTATCCCGCGCGTATTCGATCTCCAGCTGAGTGCCCTGCAGAATCATCTGCGAAGCTTCTTCCTTCATTTCGGCATCCCACAAGTGCGGGTTTTCGATTTTGATCTGGTTGATCACGTCGATGCCGAAGTTCAGGTGCATGGATTCGTCGCGCAGGATGTATTGGAACTGCTCGGCGACGCCGGTCATTTTGTTGCGGCGGCCCATGGAGAGGATTTGGGTGAAGCCGCAATAGAAGAAGATGCCTTCCAAGACGCAGTAGTAGGCGATCAGGTTGCGCAGCAACTCTTTGTCGGTTTCGACGGTGCCGGTTTCGAACTTCGGATCGGAGATCGAGCGGGTGTATTTCAGGCCCCAAGTGGCTTTTTTCGCGACCGATGGGATCTCGTGGTACATGTTGAAGATTTCGCCTTCATCCATGGCCAGCGATTCGATGCAGTACTGGTAGGCGTGGGTGTGGATCGCTTCTTCGAAGGCCTGGCGCAGGATGTACTGGCGGCATTCCGGGTTGGTGATCAGGCGGTATACGGCCAGGACCAGGTTGTTGGCAACCAGGGAGTCGGCGGTGGAGAAGAAGCCGAGGTTGCGCATCACGATGCGGCGTTCGTCGTCGGTCAGGCCTTCCGGGTTTTTCCAGAGGGCGATGTCGGCGGTCATGTTGACTTCTTGCGGCATCCAGTGGTTTGCGCAGCCGTCCAGGTACTTCTGCCAGGCCCAGTCGTACTTGAAGGGTACGAGTTGGTTGAGGTCGGCGCGGCAGTTGATCATGCGTTTTTCGTCAACGGCGACACGGGCGGAGGCGCCTTCGAGTTCGGCGAGGCCTTCGGCGACGTCGAGGGAATCCAGAGCGGCTTTGGCGCGGGCAACGGCGGCGGAGTCAGCGGCGGTCACGGCACGGGCTTCCAGGGCGGCGGCACCGCCGGCGCTGTCGAGACGGTCCATGTTGGCTTCGGTGGCGTGGCCAGCGTTGGCGCTCTTGACTGCTACTTCCGTGTCTTCTTTGTCGAATTCGTCCCAGCTCAGCATGACGTGTCGTCTCCTGCGTGAGGGCCAGAGTGCCCGTGTGAAAATGGATAGGTTGGTTTTTCACACGGCCTTACTGGCCGCGTTGGATCTAAAGGAATCGTTTTTTGCAGCAGCTATACGCAGGCATCAAACAGAATTTTGTACGGGGGTTCCGAGAGCCACTGATGGGCGCAGCAAGCGGCAAGCGCCTGTGCGGGGCTTCAGACTGGCTTTTCATCCCTGTAAGGGGATATTGCAGGCCCGTTTAAGGCCGCATTATAGGGAAGTTTTGCGTGCTGTGGTGCGGCGAAATGGCTCACGGATCGGTCGACAGGGGCCGTATTTCGGTCGGAGCGAGGGTTTACAGGGCTTTGAAGGGTATTGGCGGGGGAAGATTTTTTTTCCTGATTTTTTGACCCGGGAATTTTTTGTACAAGAAATAACCAAAAAAGGCTTTTTTCACTACATCTTGTGTTTCTGTGGGGTTTTCTCAGGCTCCAGACACAACTAAGCCCGACCGAAGCCGGGCTGTGAAGTCACGCGGGTGGATCAGCTCAGGCGACCTGCACCGACGTGGTCGGCACCATCGGCGGCGAGGCGGGCGGCACCGGTGTGGTCCGCGCCATCGGAAGCCAGTTTGCCTGCGCCTACATGGTCAGCGCCATCAGCAGCGAGGCGGGCGGCGCCGGTGTGGTCCGCGCCGTCGGAAGCCAGTTTGCCGGCACCTACATGGTCTGCGCCATCGGCGGCAAAAGAGGCTGAACCGGTGTGGTCGTAACCGTCGGAAGCGACAGTCGCTTCAGTGGTGTAGGCGGCCGAACCGGTGCGGTCGTAACCATCGGCGGCGAAGGTGTTGGCAGCCAGGACGGAGAGGGTCAGGGCGAGGATCAGTTGGGTTTTCATGGTCAGTGCTCCGGATTCGTGGGCGTTGTTTGTCTTGGGTTGAATTGGATACTACGCCGATTAATTCGATTAAAAAGCGCAAATAAATGCTTAAAATAATCGATTTAATCGATCATTAAGGTTCGGCGCTTCATCTGCCTGATCGTGGCGGGTGGGTCGAACCTTATTGGGGGAGGGTGAAGCAGGGATCAGCCGTTAGAGCAACCGTTGCCCATCGCGCTGTAACGCAGGATATGCCGTTGACCGTTGGAATCTTCGTATTCCATTTTCATGGGGACAACTTCACAAACATTCGGCGCATCGCTCATCGAGATTACTTTGGCGATGTCCAGATTCATCGAGTAAGTGTATTCCTCAATAGGCGGTTGTTGCTGCGCGACATCAGTTGGGACCTCGCTTGCCATGGCGGTTACGCACATGCTGCCGAGGGCCAGAACCCATAAAGCTTTCATTTGAGTTTTACCTTTCTAAGGTCGAGAGGGGGCACGCAATCCTTTTGAGATTGCGTGTGGAGCTTCAGTACCTGGGTGTTTGATTAACTGCCTTCGTGGGGGCTGTAACTTGGTTAATCAGGTTGCCTTGTTGGCGTGGCAGATTTTAGGGGGGCTGGATACGTTCATATAGACGTGGTTTTGATAAACACCTTTGACAGATCCTGTAACAATCCCTGAATAGCCTGTTCTTTTGTAGGAGCGAGCCTGCTCGCGATGAGCCAGAGAGCACCGCGGGGTGTCAGATTGGGCGCGTTATCGTTGACGACCATCGCGAGCGAGCTCGCTCCCACAGGTGCCGCGGTGGTATTGGGTTTGACGGGTATTCACGACATTTTGTGTGGGCTTGTTACTACCATCGTCGAATGGTTCTATTGGCCCGGCCCGGCTACAACAGGGCCATACAAAAACAACTATTCCACCGAGGTAAGAAAGATGAGTGCGGCTTCCCTGTATCCCGTTCGTCCCGAGGTTCTGGCCAATACCCTGACCGACGAGGCGACCTACAAGGCCATGTACCAGCAGTCGGTCGTCAACCCGGACGGCTTCTGGCGCGAGCAAGCCAAGCGCCTCGACTGGATCAAGCCGTTCACCACGGTGAAGCAGACCTCCTTCGACGATCACCATGTCGACATCAAGTGGTTCGCCGACGGCACCCTGAACGTGTCCTACAACTGCCTGGACCGTCATCTGGCCGAGCGCGGCGATCAGGTCGCGATCATCTGGGAGGGCGATGACCCTGCCGAAAGCCGCAACATCACCTACCGCGAGCTGCACGAGCAGGTGTGCAAGTTCGCCAACGCCCTGCGCGGCCAGGACGTGCACCGCGGCGACGTGGTGACCATCTACATGCCGATGATCCCCGAAGCCGTGGTCGCCATGCTGGCCTGCACCCGGATCGGCGCGATTCACTCGGTGGTGTTCGGCGGCTTCTCGCCGGAAGCCCTGGCCGGTCGCATCATCGACTGCAAATCCAAAGTGGTGATCACCGCCGACGAAGGCATTCGTGCCGGCAAGAAGATCCCGCTCAAGGCCAACGTCGACGACGCGCTGACCAACCCGGAAACCAGCAGCATCCAGAAAGTCATCGTGTGCAAGCGCACCGGTGGCGACATCAAGTGGAACCAGCATCGCGACATCTGGTTCGAGGACCTGATGAAAGTGGCCGGCACCGTGTGCGCGCCGAAAGAGATGGGCGCCGAAGAGGCGCTGTTCATCCTTTACACCTCGGGTTCCACCGGCAAGCCCAAGGGCGTGCAGCACACCACCGGCGGCTACCTGCTGTACGCCGCCATGACCCACGAGCGCGTGTTCGACTACCGCCCGGGCGAGATCTACTGGTGCACCGCCGACGTCGGCTGGGTGACCGGGCACAGCTACATCGTCTACGGCCCGCTGGCCAACGGCGCCACCACCCTGCTGTTCGAAGGCGTGCCGAACTACCCGGACATCACCCGGGTGGCGAAGATCGTCGACAAGCACAAGGTCAACATCCTCTACACCGCACCGACCGCGATCCGCGCCATGATGGCCTCGGGCACCGCCGCCGTTGAAGGCGCCGATGGCAGCAGCTTGCGCCTGTTGGGTTCGGTCGGCGAGCCGATCAACCCGGAAGCCTGGGACTGGTACTACAAGAACGTCGGCAAGTCCCGTTGCCCGATCGTCGACACCTGGTGGCAGACCGAAACCGGCGGCAACATGATGAGCCCGCTGCCGGGCGCCCATGCCCTCAAGCCGGGCTCGGCGGCGCGGCCGTTCTTTGGCGTGGTGCCGGCCCTGGTGGACAACCTGGGCAACATCATCGAAGGCGAGGCCGAGGGCAACCTGGTGATTCTCGATTCGTGGCCGGGCCAGGCGCGTACGCTGTATGGCGATCACGACCGCTTCGTCGACACCTACTTCAAGACCTTCCGCGGCATGTACTTCACCGGTGACGGCGCCCGTCGCGATGCCGATGGTTACTACTGGATCACCGGTCGCGTGGACGACGTGCTCAACGTCTCCGGCCACCGCATGGGCACCGCCGAGATCGAAAGCGCGATGGTCGCACACCCGAAAGTCGCGGAAGCGGCAGTGGTCGGTGTGCCGCACGACATCAAGGGACAGGGCATTTATGTGTATGTCACCCTGAAAAACGGCGAGGAGCCGAACGAGCAACTGCGCCTGGAACTGAAAAACTGGGTGCGCAAGGAGATCGGGCCGATTGCCTCGCCGGATGTGATCCAGTGGGCGCCGGGGCTGCCGAAGACCCGTTCGGGCAAGATCATGCGGCGGATTCTGCGCAAGATTGCTACCGCTGAATATGATGGGTTGGGGGATATTTCCACCTTGGCGGATCCGAGTGTGGTGCAGCATTTGATTGATACGCACAAGACGATGAATGTTGCTTAAGTAGCGTTCGGCGTCATCCAAAGCCCCACCCGGCATTGCGCCGGGCGGGGCTTTTTTTTGGGGAAAATCAAAAGATCGCAGCCTTCGGCAGCTCCTACAGGGATTGTGTCCAGTCACACACACGGTGGTGGGCGGAACCGTATCCCCTGTAGGAGCTGCCGAAGGCTGCGATCTTTTGATGTTGATTTTCAACCAATAATTATCGGCTTCTCATGTAGGCACTTTCCTACTGTTACCTGCGACCCTTCCGGTTACTGAATGTGTAACCGCTCGCTCCGATACGGGGCGATGGGAAACGCAAAGTGCCGTGCCGGCGCCTGTTAACCACCCTTAAGAAATAAGAAGCAACGCTGCGCTTGCCGGATTAGAAGGGTTTGCCAATAATAGGCCCGCAATTTGCAACATAGATCGGTTCAATGTCTTTTGCTCTTGCATGATTTTGCAGGGCTGTCAACGTGCTAAAACGACTTTCTCGGTGCTTCTGTAATTAGTTGTCGCATTGAAGAAATATCGGCCTCGGGCCTGTCGTTAGAATGCCGATCACTCGCTCGTCGTTGCTCGTGTTGAATTTAAACACCGGCTTCCCAGGACGCAGCACTGCTTTCTGGTTCCACTCATTCGCATATTGGGCTGTTGCTCACTCTGCCGTTTTTGCCCTTTACCGATGGAGTCCCAAGATGAAGAAACTCGTGCTGCTTGGCGCCCTGGCACTGTCCGTGCTGTCGCTGCCATCCTTCGCCGATGAAAAGCCTCTGAAAATTGGTATCGAAGCGGCTTACCCTCCGTTCGCTTCCAAAGCACCGGACGGCAGCATCGTTGGTTTCGACTACGACATCGGCAACGCCTTGTGCGAAGAGATGAAGGTCAAGTGCGTGTGGGTCGAGCAAGAGTTCGACGGCCTGATCCCGGCACTGAAAGTGCGCAAGATCGACGCGATCCTGTCGTCCATGTCGATCACTGAAGATCGCAAGAAGTCCGTGGACTTCACCAACAAGTACTACAACACCCCGGCTCGCCTGGTCATGAAGGCCGGCACCCAGGTCAGCGACGGCCTGACCGAGCTCAAGGGCAAGAACATCGGCGTGCAGCGTGGTTCGATCCACGAGCGTTTCGCCCGCGAAGTCCTGGCCCCGCTGGGTGCCGAGATCAAGCCTTACGGCTCGCAGAACGAAATTTACCTCGACGTGGCCGCCGGCCGCCTCGACGGCACCGTGGCAGACGCTACGCTTCTGGATGACGGCTTCCTGAAAACCGACGCCGGTAAAGGTTTCGCCTTCGTCGGCCCTGCGTTCACCGACGTCAAATACTTCGGCGACGGCGTAGGCATCGCGGTGCGCAAGGGCGACAAGGCCGAGCTGGACAAGCTCAACGCCGCCATCGCCGCCATTCGCGAGAACGGCAAGTACAAGCAAATCCAGGACAAATACTTCGCCTTCGATATCTACGGCAAGTAACACGCCCCGGCGACAAGTCCGAAATGGCGCAAGCAGCAGGATCTCTGAGGTTTGCGCCATTTTTTCATCCCAACTTTCGAGGACCTGAATCATGTTGAAAGGCTACGGGGCTGTCATCCTCGATGGCGCTTGGCTGACGCTTCAGCTCGCCTTGTCGTCCATGGCCCTGGCCATCGTTCTGGGCCTGATCGGCGTGGCACTGCGTCTGTCGCCGGTGCGCTGGCTGGCCTGGCTGGGCGACCTGTATTCCACGGTGATCCGCGGTATTCCCGACCTGGTGCTGATCCTGCTGATTTTCTACGGCGGCCAGGACCTGCTCAACCGCGTCGCACCGCTGCTCGGTTTTGACGAGTACATCGACCTGAATCCGTTGGCCGCCGGTATCGGCACCCTGGGCTTCATCTTCGGTGCGTACCTGTCGGAAACCTTCCGGGGCGCGTTCATGGCGATCCCCAAAGGTCAGGCCGAAGCCGGCATGGCGTACGGCATGAGCAGTTTCCAGGTGTTCTTCCGGGTGTTGGTGCCACAGATGATTCGCCTGGCGATTCCGGGCTTCACCAACAACTGGCTGGTTCTGACCAAGGCGACCGCGCTGATTTCGGTGGTGGGCCTGCAGGACATGATGTTCAAGGCCAAGCAGGCGGCCGATGCCACCCGCGAGCCTTTCACCTTCTTCCTCGCAGTGGCGGCGATGTACCTGGTGATCACCAGTGTGTCGTTGCTGGCATTGCGTCACCTTGAGAAGCGCTACTCGGTAGGCGTAAGGGCGGCTGATCTATGATCTTCGACTACAACGTCATTTGGGAGGCCTTGCCGCTGTACTTCGGCGGCCTGGTGACCACCCTCAAACTGCTCGCGCTGTCGCTGTTCTTCGGCTTGCTGTGCGCATTGCCGCTGGGCCTGATGCGCGTCTCGAAGAACTCGGTGGTCAATATGTCCGCCTGGCTCTACACCTACGTGATCCGCGGCACACCGATGCTGGTGCAGCTGTTTTTGATCTACTACGGTCTGGCGCAGTTCGAAGCGGTGCGTGAGAGCTTCCTCTGGCCGTGGCTGTCCAGCGCAACCTTCTGTGCGTGCCTGGCGTTCGCGATCAACACCAGCGCCTACACCGCCGAGATCATCGCCGGCAGCCTGCGGGCCACGCCGAACGGCGAGATCGAAGCGGCCAAGGCCATGGGCATGTCGCGCTTCAAGATGTACAAGCGCATCCTGCTGCCGTCGGCCCTGCGCCGGGCGCTGCCGCAGTACAGCAACGAAGTGATCATGATGCTGCAGACCACCAGTCTGGCGTCCATCGTGACCCTGATCGACATCACCGGTGCCGCGCGCACGGTCAACGCCCAGTTCTACCTGCCGTTCGAGGCCTACATCACCGCCGGCGTGTTCTACCTGTGCCTGACCTTCATCCTGGTGAAGCTGTTCAAGATGGCCGAGCGCCGCTGGCTGGGCTACCTGGCCCCGCGGAAGCACTGATATGGAACGCATCGATCATGCTTTGCCGTGGAGCCACCTGGGCAGCGAACGCCGGATTTCGGTGTTCCGTTTCGGCAATAAGGAGCGCAGTGGCGAGCGCAAGGCCTATATCCAGGCCAGCCTGCATGCCGATGAGCTGCCGGGTATGCGCACGGCGTTCGAGCTGAAAAAGCGTCTGGCCGAACTCGAAGCCCAGGGCTTGCTCAACGGTGTGGTCGAACTGGTGCCGGTGGCTAATCCACTGGGTCTGGGTCAACTGCTTCAGGGCAATCATCAAGGGCGTTTCGAGGCGGGCAGCGGCAAGAACTTCAACCGCGATTTCGTCGAGTTGAGCGCACCTGTGGCGGCTGCCTTGGCAGAAAGCCTGGGTGACGATCCGCGCGCCAACATTCGCCTGATCCGTCAGGCGATGGTTGATCATCTGGCCGCTTTGCCAGAGGCGGGCAGCCAGTTGCAAGGCATGCAGCGCGTTCTGCTCAGCCACGCCTGCACCGCCGATGTGGTGCTGGACCTGCATTGCGACGCCGAAGCGGCGCTGCACATGTACGCCTTGCCACAACATTGGCCGCAATGGCGTTCGCTGGCTGCGCACCTGAATGTGCGGGTCGGTTTGCTGGCGGAAGATTCCGGCGGCAGTTCGTTCGACGAAGCCTGTTCGTTGCCGTGGTTGCGCCTGTCGCGTCTGTTCCCGGAGGCACAGATTCCACTGGCCTGCCTGGCGACTACCATTGAATTGGGTGGTCAGGCCGACACCGGTCGCGCCGAAGCAGAGGCTTGTGCCGAAGGCATTCTGGCGTTCCTCGCCGAGCAAGGATTGATCAGTGGCGAATGGCCGACGCCTGCGCAAGACCCTTGCGAAGGCATGCCATTCGAAGGCACAGAATTGTTGTTCGCGCCGCACCCCGGTGTGGTGAGTTTCCTGCGTAAGCCCGGTGAGTGGGTTGAAGCAGGCGACGAGATTTTTGAAGTGATCGATCCGTTGGCGGATCGGGTCAGCACGGTGTGTGCTGGTACGTCCGGGGTGCTGTTTGCCATTGAACGGCTGCGTTATGCCCAACCCGGTTTCTGGCTGGCCAAGGTGGCGGGGCGCGAAGCGCTGCGTCACGGGCGCTTGCTCAACGACTGACTGACTGTTTTTGTGAGAACCGACCGCATGTACAAACTTGAAGTCCAAGACCTGCATAAACGCTATGGCAGTCACGAAGTGCTCAAGGGCGTGTCCCTGAAAGCGGCAGCCGGCGATGTGATCAGCATCATCGGCTCCAGTGGCTCCGGCAAAAGTACCTTCCTGCGCTGCATCAACCTGCTGGAGCAGCCGCACGCGGGCAAGATCCTGCTCAACAACGAAGAGTTGAAGCTGGTGGCGAACAAGGACGGCGCGTTGAAAGCCGCCGACCCGAAACAGCTGCAGCGCATGCGTTCGCGCCTGTCGATGGTGTTCCAGCATTTCAACCTGTGGTCGCACATGACCGCGCTGGAAAACATCATGGAAGCGCCGGTGCACGTGCTCGGCGTGTCCAAGGCCGAAGCGCGGGAAAAAGCCGAGCACTACCTGAACAAGGTCGGCGTGGCCCATCGCAAAGACGCTTACCCGGGTCACATGTCCGGCGGCGAGCAGCAGCGCGTGGCGATTGCCCGTGCACTGGCGATGGAACCTGAGGTGATGCTGTTCGACGAACCGACCTCGGCCCTCGACCCGGAGCTGGTGGGCGACGTGTTGAAAGTCATGCAGGCCCTGGCCCAGGAAGGCCGGACCATGGTGGTGGTGACGCACGAAATGGGCTTCGCCCGTGAGGTGTCGAACCAGCTGGTGTTCCTGCACAAAGGTGTGGTCGAAGAAAGTGGCAACCCGCGCGAAGTGCTGGTTAATCCGCAATCGGAGCGTCTGCAGCAGTTCCTCTCGGGCAGCCTGAAGTAAATCGAACTCCCGTTGTGCACAGGGATAGTGCATGCTTCGCCGTTTAGAGGCCGGCCCCGATCCCCTGTGTAGGAGCTGTCGAGTGAAACGAGGCTGCGATCTTTTGATCTTAAAAAAACAAGATCAAAAGATCGCAGCCTTCGGCAGCTCCTACAAGGAGTCGACTCCTGTGTTTGATCTCTGTTGGTTTCGAGATTTGCGTTCATTTACGGGCTAGCATTGGCCCATGCCTTCATCTCTGTTCTTCGCTTCGGATTGCCCACCATGACTGCCCATCGAATTGGTTTCCTGATTTGGCCCAGCACTAAAGCACTGACGCTTGCGCTGGCTGAGGAGGCCTTGCGTGTTGCCCAGCGTGTGCATCCGGACGTGGTTTACGAGCTGTCGTTCCTGCAGGCCGAAGCCATTACAGACGCCGCGGCCGACAGCGCCTGGCAATTGCCGGGTGAGGCATGGACCGGCAAGCTGGAAAACTTCCAGAAACTGTTCCTGCTCGCTGACGAGCCGCCGACCGCACTGGCGCCGGCGCTCAGCAGTGCGCTCAAGCAGCTGGTGCGCTCCGGTTGCGTGATCGGTGGTCTGTCGGCCGGTGTGTACCCGTTGGCGCAACTCGGTTTGCTCGACGGTTATCGCGCGGCCGTGCATTGGCGCTGGCAGGATGATTTCGCCGAACGTTTCCCCAAGGTCATCGCCACCAGCCACCTGTTCGACTGGGATCGCGATCGCCTGACCGCGTGCGGCGGCATGTCGGTACTCGACTTGTTGCTGGCCGTGTTGGCCCGCGACCATGGTGCGGAGTTGGCGGGTGCAGTCTCCGAGGAGCTGGTGGTCGAGCGCATCCGCGAGGGCGGTGAGCGCCAGCGTATCCCGTTGCAGAACCGTCTCGGCTCCAGCCATCCGAAGCTCACGCAAGCCGTGTTGCTGATGGAAGCCAACATCGAAGAGCCGCTGACCACCGACGAAATCGCCCAGCACGTGTGCGTGTCCCGTCGGCAGCTGGAGCGGATCTTCAAGCAATACCTCAACCGTGTGCCGAGCCAGTACTACCTGGAACTGCGCCTGAACAAGGCCCGGCAGATGTTGATGCAAACCAGCAAGTCGATCATCCAGATCGGCCTGTCCTGTGGCTTCTCCTCGGGGCCGCATTTCTCCAGCGCCTATCGTAACTTCTTCGGTGCCACGCCGCGGGAAGATCGCAACCAGCGGCGCAGCAGCAGCCCGTTCGAATTGTCATCGGTGCCGCCGGAACGCGGGTAGCCAGTACTCAGTCTTCAATGTCGGTGTCGGGCGCTTCATCCACAGGCACCGGCAAGTCGGCTATCTCGTGGATACCCAGATCATTCTCGGTTGCGCGAAAGTATGCAGCGATGCGTTGCAAGCTTTGCGCATTGAACGGGTTGCCGCTGAAGTCAAAGCTTTCTCCGACACCTGGGTCCACCTCCATGAGTTCGGGCGGCATCTCGGTAATGGCGTTGAAGCTCAGGTCGGCGTCGGTCCAGGTCGTGATGCTCAGCACTCCCTTGGGGATTTCAGTGATGCCCGTATGGCTCAAGTCCAGTGAGGATATTTCTGTCATGTGACTAAGGTCAGGGCTTGGACCGAGTGGATTGTCCCGCAGGTTCAAGTGGTCAAGGTGTTCCATGCCCGCCAGGGCCTCTACGGTTTCCGGAGTCAGCGTAATGCCGCACTCCGACAGGCTCAGCACCGATAACCTGCCCATTCTGAAGATGGCTTCGGGAAGGTTGCCCAGTTGGTATCCCCGTATGGTCAGGGTGTCCAGGTTGGTAAAACTGTCCAGGAACCGGCCAAGTCTTGGTGCAATGCCATGGGCGGTCGTCAGGTACATTTCGGGCACATGACTGAAGTCGGCTGACAGCGTCGGCAGGTCACCCATGATTGCCAGGTGTGAGACGAATCCGTACTCCCCCACGGCAATGTTTTCGATGGGGATCTGGCGCCAGCAGCGTTCCAGGTTTTGCTTGAATTCGTCTCTTTTGACGTGCTCGGCAAACATCTCCTCGGCCGTCAGCGGGGCGCCAGTAACGGAGTGGGTGTCGGGCACATCGGCCGTCCACCGGCTCAGTTCGGTACCGAGTCGGGCGAGTTCGAGCTCGCGACGGGTCAGGTCAGCTCGACCCTCTGCGAGTGTGCCGGGCAAGCGGTAGATAAAGTCGCTGGCCTCTTCGTTGTCCAGACTTGGGTAAAGGGCTTTGACGCGATCGATATCGACCTGTTCGGCATGGACTCCAAAATCCATTTCGGTTCGCTGGTAGTGACGCTTGATGTGTTCCCGGATGGTTGAGGACAGAGGGTTGTTGCCATAATCAAACCCCTCGGTGATGTCGCCGGGCAGATCGAAGAGGGCGGTGGGCAATTCGGTGATCTGGTTGTCATTGAGAATGGCGGTTCGAATGCTCGGGTGATTCACCAGACCGTCGGGAATGCGGCTAATTCCGGTACTGGAAAGATCGACGTAGGTCAGCTTCGGCATGTTTTCCAGGGAAGGGCACACACCGAGCGGGTTTTTGTACAGGTCGAGTGCAGTCAATTGGTTCAGGGCAGACAGGGTGGCGCGACTCTGTTCTGTGAGGGTCACGGCGCAGTCGCTGAGGATGAGTGCTTCGAGTTGGGGCCATTGGGCGATGGCGTCCGGCAACTGGCCCAGTTCGAAGTTGCGTAGCGCCAGGCGGTTGAGCCCGGAAAACCCCTTCAGAAAATCATTCACACCCTGGGTGGCACGATGACCTTCAAGCGTCACGCTGCGCACCTGAGGGAAATCGACGCTCAGCTTTGGCAGCTCGCCAACAACCGGCAGGGAAAATACAAAGGAGACCGGTTCGCCCTGGGCGCTGTCGTAGGTGGCCTGACGTCGCCAGCAGTCGAACAGGCTGGCTAACATTTGCCGGCGCGCATGCCGTTGACTGGCGAACTGCTCGACGCTCAGCCGGGTTTGCGTGCCCGGAACATACAGCGGGATCTCGTCGCGCCAGGCGCTCAATTGCTCAAACAATTGCGCGTGTTGATAAAACAGGCGCTGGAGTTCTGCGCGCGGTCCGCCGGGGGTGCCTTGCAATCGTGCGGCAAAGGCTTGCAGTTCCTCTGGGCTCAGATGGGGAAACAGCCGATAGATGTGGCTTTGTAATGAAGGGGTATTGGCCGGCATCCGGTGATAACCATCGCCCCCGCCCAGCAAACGCATGACCGCCGGATCGTAGGCAGGCTTGAGATTCGGCCGTTGCGCCAGCAGCGCACGCAATGCTTCACGAGTGAGAGCGTGGGTGCGAATCAGCTGCTTGAGCCTTTCGCCCTCACCGATGTTGAGGTTGAGGGCGATTCGCTCGCTGTCGGGCAGTGCCTGTAACAGGCTGGAATAGAGGGAGTCGGTGTCACTGAGCTGTTCACCGGCTTCGTCGTAGGCCTGATAAGCCCCTTCATCGGTCAATACCAGCACCTTGCGCAAGGGCGCCTGCGGGTCGCCGAGGCTGTCGATCAGTGGTCCCGTGTGGGTGTATTGACGGATTTCCAGGCGCAGTTGTCCCGACCAGCCAGGCAAGCGTTCCAGGGTGTGTAACGCCAGGCGATCGGTATCGAGATGGTTGCGCGTCGAGTACAGGTCGAGCCCTTCATAGGCGCGAGTGACGCGCACTTGCAGGCCGGCCTCCTGTGCCAGTTCCGTGAGGCGTTTGGACAATGTTCCACGCTCCAGTTGCTCGCGTTCCGCGGCACTGGCGCTGTCGAGCAGTGCTTCGGCGAGGCTGGTTGGCAAACCGGGTTCGCTGTCGATGATGCGCTCGACCAAGGGGCGCGCACCTTGTTCGATTTTGCGGTAGCGCTGGCTGAAGAGGGTTTCCCGTTTGGCTGTGGCAAGCGTTGCCAGGTGGCGGCGCACTGAGCGTGCGTCGGTGTTGTCGAGGTGTTGCAACAGGCTGTTGATCAGGTCGCCATCGTCCAGTTGCGCTAGGTTGATCTGCACCACGACCTGGTTGCCCACGCCGCGCTCCCAGAGGATTTCACCTGTTGCATCGACCAGTCGCAGGCCCTTGTCCGCTGGCCAGTCACCGTAGTCGCAGAGCAGTTCCAGTTGCATCAGCGGATCGGCCTTCAGGTAGTCGTCTGCACGATCGCTGCCGATTTGCTCAATGAAGATCTGCAGGTCCTGATCAATCATGAAGCGTTTGAGGGTGTCGGCCAGCAGCGGCGGTAGCTGTTCGGCGTCGACATGCATCTTGCGCAAGGCGTTTTCGTGGCAGCCGCTGATGCTGAGGATGCGCTCGCGTTCGCTCGCGGAAAAACGCTGCATGTCCGGACCGATACGTCGCAGCAGGGTGGCCTGGTCCCAGGTCAGTGGCTGCTCGAGTTCGGTGTGCCAGGCCCCTTTTCCGTTGTGTCTCAGGGTGGGTTGGTACGCTTCGGGACGCGTGGGGTGCTGGATGCGATGGCGCCCGGTCAGCGGATCTTCGGTCACGGAGTAACGGCGGTTGTCCAGTGTCAGCAGGGTTTTGCCTTGGTGGGTGTGCAGTCCCATCGAGTCGGGTTTCACGTCGTTGGGGATCGCGACGGTTTGTTCGTAAGGCGTCAGGTCGGGCTGCCAATAGCGGGTTTCGCCATTGGGGCGTTTCACGGCGTTGAAGCGGTCGATGAATTGCACGACTTCCCGGGGCAGGACCGCGCGAAATTCGCTGACGGCGATCATGCCACCTGCCGCGAAAGTGCCCAGTTGCACTGCGGATTCAACCATCCCCATGAAATGCTCGAAGGCTTCGTTGGTCAGGCCTTCTGCCCAGTCGACAACACCTTCGAAGGTATCATCCAGCAGCTGATAGGCCGTGTAAGCCAGCATCAGCTCGCCTAGGAACGGGACGAACGGCAACGCGATGAAGGCTGCGATGTTCAGCAGCGCCGAGGCGATTTCCGTGAAGGAGTCCCATAGCGCCCATCGGGCCTTGCGGTCGACCGTGGCCGTCGACACTGCGATCACGCGCGCGTCATTGAGGATCTTGTCGAGTTTGCGTTGATAGAGATGAACCCACAGGTCACCTCTGATCGGCGTTACTGCCATTTGCAGGTCGGGACGCTGGTTGGGGTTTTCTCTCCAGGTCGGCCGTGGATCGCCGGGTGGGACCGGTTGCCAGGTGATGGGGGCGAGGCGGTTGTTCAGCTCGGCGAAGAAGTAGCCACGGTCTTCATGATTGATAAAACGACTGAAAAACTGTTGATAGTCGGGCGCCCGCAGGCGTTGGCTCAGTTCCTCGGCGAATGCCGCCGATGAGGGGTATTGCTTGATGGGATGTTCAGGGTCGTCAGGAATGTAGGCCACTACCCGGACCTCTTCGCGGGCGCGCTCCAGTCCCGGGGCGAACAGCACGATGCCGGTCAGGCGGGCATTCATGATCGTCAGGTCATGGCATCGCCAGGAATGGCTGTGTGCATCGGAGAGTAGGCGAAGGAGCGGCTGATGAACGTCGCTGGCCAGCAGGTTTTGCATCCGCGCCATCTGCAGGGCGACGGTCAGCGCGGTTTTTTGGCTTTCGCGAATTTTCGGTTGCAGGATCGCCGCGGCTACCGGGTTGCTGATGCCAAGGTTGTCTTCCAGGTATCTTTTATAGCGCTCGCCAATATCGAGCTCGCGGCACAGTTGGGTGAACGCCGTGATGGGCATCGTCGCCAGAATCTGTGGCAGGGTGCTGAAGTGCCCGGTGGAAGAGGGCGCAGTGATGTAAGTCGAGGCGGGCTCAAAGGCGTCGGCTTCGGTTTCGGCGCTTTCGAAGTTGTGCAGCGCGGCGTCCAGCAACGACACGGTCCAGGTGCGGGCGGCTCCGGACTTCAGGCGCAGCCAGGGGATGTGCGCGGGAATGTAAAGGCGCAGAAAGATTTTACTGATGTCCGCTTCCAGGCCGAATCGTGTCTTGAGTGCGCCCTTGAGCATGGGTTCGGCGAAGGCTGCAGGGTCCAGCAGATTCGCCAGGGCCTGATCGACCCGGTTCTGGCTCACCGTCTGCAGGGTAATGAGTCGGTCAAGTTCGACGCGCTGAGCGTCAGATACATCCCTGAGGGGGGCGGGCAACACTGGCTTGATGTTGCGCAGCGCTTCACGCCTTCGTGGCGTGGTTTGGCGAAGCCAGGGCGCAATGACGTTCATCAAATGCTGGTAATGCGCGTCGGGCCTGAAGGTCTCAGGGATGTCGGGATTTTCGGTATTCATGGGGATAGGTCCACCCTCGCGGTTGATAGACCGTCAGGAAACCCCGTAATCGAAGACGACACGCGGTACATATCTACCGCATTCATGGAATCGGCATGGGTTACGACACAGCGGCCTGCCGCAAACGTCCGCCGCCAGTTAAACTGCGCCTTTGCGACCCTATATGTCGCATTGCCGTAAACCCGGGAAAATCCGGGGTTTGCGCTATAAGAAGTTGTCGCTTGGCGGCAAGGCCGGGCTGAAAACTGTCCTTACAATCCCCCCATCGCTCGCCAGTTTCAGGCGAGTGTTTTCTCTTCAGGAGACTCCGATGTCCGTTGAGCACGCTGCGGTACAACGCGCCGATTTCGATCAGGTAATGGTTCCCAACTATGCGCCTGCCGCATTCATTCCTGTGCGTGGCGCCGGTTCCCGCGTCTGGGACCAGTCCGGTCGCGAGCTGATCGACTTCGCCGGCGGGATTGCCGTTAACGTATTGGGCCATGCGCATCCGGCGCTGGTCGGTGCCTTGACCGAGCAGGCGAACAAGCTGTGGCACGTGTCCAACGTGTTCACCAATGAGCCGGCCCTGCGCCTGGCCCATAAGCTGGTCGACGCCACCTTTGCCGACCGCGCTTTCTTCTGCAACTCTGGCGCCGAAGCCAACGAGGCCGCCTTCAAGCTGGCCCGTCGTGTCGGTTTCGACCGTTTCGGCAGCGAGAAATACGAGATCATCGCCGCGCTCAACAGCTTCCACGGCCGTACCCTGTTCACCGTGAACGTCGGTGGCCAGTCGAAGTACTCCGATGGTTTCGGTCCGAAGATCACCGGCATCACCCACGTGCCGTACAACGATCTGGCCGCGCTGAAAGCCGCCATTTCCGACAAGACATGCGCTGTGGTGCTGGAGCCGATCCAGGGCGAAAGCGGTGTCATCCCGGCTGAACTCGAATACCTGCAAGGTGCCCGCGAACTCTGCACCGCGCACAACGCATTACTGATTTTCGACGAAGTGCAAACCGGCATGGGCCGTACCGGCCACCTGTTCGCCTACCAGCATTACGGCGTGACTCCGGACATCCTGACCAGCGCCAAGAGCCTGGGCGGTGGTTTCCCGATCGCGGCGATGCTGACCACTGAAGACCTGGCCAAGCACCTGGTCGTCGGCACCCACGGCACCACCTACGGCGGTAACCCGCTGGCGTGCGCGGTCGCGGAAGCTGTTATCGACGTGATCAACACCCCTGAAGTGCTGGCCGGCGTCAACGCCAAGCACGACAAGTTCAAGGCGCGCCTTGAGCAGATCGGCGAAAAATACGGCCTGTTCACCAAGGTGCGTGGCATGGGCCTGTTGATCGGTTGCGTGTTGAGCGATGCGTGGAAAGGCAAGGCCAAGGACATCTTCAACGCCGCTGAAAAAGAAGGCCTGATGGTCCTGCAAGCCGGCCCGGACGTGGTGCGTTTCGCGCCAAGCCTGGTGGTGGAAGACGCCGATATCGATGCCGGTCTGGACCGCTTCGAACGTGCCGCGGCAAAACTGACGCAAGCCTGATAGACCCTTCGACGCCTGACCGTTCAGGCGTCGAACCCAATTTTGATGCCGGGCACGATCAAATGTGGGAGCGGGCTTGCTCGCGAAAGCGGTGTATCAGTCAACATTTTTACTGTCTGACCCACCGCTTTCGCGAGCAAGCCCGCTCCCACACTGATCTCTGTGTAGGCCCGGGATTTTTCTTCTGTAAGTTCTGAGATTAAGGAGTGACACCATGCTGGTGATGCGCCCCGCGCAAATGGCTGATCTGGGCGAGGTACAGCGTCTGGCTGCGGACAGTCCGATTGGTGTCACTTCCTTGCCGGATGACGTTGAGCGCCTGAGCGACAAGATCGCGGCAAGCGAAGCCTCGTTCGCTGCCGAAGTGAGTTTCAACGGTGAGGAAAGCTATTTCTTCGTCCTCGAAGACTCCGCCACTGGCAAGCTGGTCGGTTGCTCGGCCATTGTGGCGTCGGCCGGTTACTCCGAGCCGTTCTACAGCTTTCGCAACGAAACCTTCGTGCATGCTTCGCGCGAGCTGAAGATTCACAACAAGATCCACGTGCTCTCCCAGTGCCACGACCTGACCGGCAACAGCTTGCTGACCAGTTTCTACGTGCAGCGCGATCTGGTGGGTTCGCCGTGGTCGGAGCTCAACTCCCGTGGCCGCTTGCTGTTCGTGGCCAGCCATCCGGAGCGTTTTGCCGATTCCGTGGTGACCGAGATCGTCGGTTACAGCGATGAAAACGGCGACTCGCCATTCTGGGATGCCATCGGGCGCAACTTTTTCGACCTCAACTACGCTGAAGCCGAGCGTTTGTGCGGCCTGAAGAGCCGTACGTTCCTCGCCGAACTGATGCCGCATTACCCGATCTACGTGCCCCTGCTGCCGGACTCCGCGCAAGAGGCGATGGGCCAGGTGCACCCGCGGGCGCAGATCACCTTCGACATCCTGATGCGCGAAGGCTTCGAGACCGATCACTACATCGACATTTTCGACGGCGGCCCGACCCTGCATGCCCGCGTCTCGGGGATCCGTTCGATCGCC
This sequence comes from Pseudomonas sp. GW456-E7, assembly GCF_059424105.1. Classification (NCBI taxonomy): domain Bacteria; kingdom Pseudomonadati; phylum Pseudomonadota; class Gammaproteobacteria; order Pseudomonadales; family Pseudomonadaceae; genus Pseudomonas; species Pseudomonas sp. GW456-E7. Next base: position 24,960 of record NZ_JBWKZB010000013.1, read on the forward strand.
CAGAGCCGCGTGGTGCCGGTGAAGATCGGCGAGCCGGTCAAAGGTGTCGGTCGCCAGTACCTGGTGGCGAACGCCCAGTTGCAGGACTACCGCGCAGTCATGCTCGAGCTTGACTACGCGCCGGGTAAACCGGTGACCCTGGACCTGGAAGCGGCCGAAGCCCTGGGTGTCGGTGAAGGTGCCAGCGTGCGCCTGGTGGCGGTTTAACACCTGCTGCTATGCCTATAAAGAGTGAATGCTTAGTAAAGCAGCGAGTTTCACGGGTGGCGCAAGCGGCCCGTTTGAGGAGATAGCATGATCGTTCGTCCCGTACGCAGCAGCGATTTACCCGCTCTGATCGACCTGGCCCGCAGCACCGGCACCGGCCTGACCACCTTGCCGGCCAATGAAGAACGTCTGGCCCATCGGGTCGGCTGGGCCGAGAAGACCTTTCGCGGCGAAGCCGGGCGGGGCGACGCGGACTACCTGTTCGTGCTCGAAGACGATGACGGTCGCGTGGTGGGCATTTCCGCCATTGCCGGCGCCGTCGGCCTGCGTGAGCCCTGGTACAACTTCCGGGTCGGTCTGACGGTCAGCGCTTCCCAGGAGCTGAACATCTATCGCGAAATCCCGACGCTGTTCCTGGCCAACGACCTGACCGGCAACTCCGAGCTGTGCTCGCTGTTCCTGCACGCCGATTACCGCAGCGGCCTCAATGGCCGCATGCTGTCCAAGGCGCGGATGCTGTTCATCGCCGAATTCCCGCAACTGTTCGGCAACAAGATCATCGCCGAAATGCGCGGTGTTTCCGACGAAGCCGGGCGTTCGCCGTTCTGGGAAAGCCTGGGGCGTCACTTCTTCAAGATGGAATTCAGCCAGGCCGATTACCTGACCGGCGTGGGCAACAAGGCGTTCATCGCCGAACTGATGCCGAAATTCCCGTTGTACACCTGCTTCCTGTCGCCGGATGCGCGCAACGTGATCGGTCAGGTGCACCCGGACACCGAGCCGGCGCTGGCCATGCTCAAGAGCGAAGGTTTCAGCTACCAGGGCTACGTCGACATTTTCGACGCAGGCCCGGCCATCGAATGCGAAACCGGCAAGATCCGTGCGGTACGCGACAGCCAGGCGCTGGTGCTGGCCGTCGGCACGCCGGGTGACGACGCCACGCCATTCATCATTCACAACCGCAAGCGCGAAGACTGCCGCATCACTGCTGCGCCGGCACGTCTGGCCGCCGGCACCCTGGTGGTCGATCCGCAGACCGCCAAACGTCTTCAACTCAACGCTGGCGATCAAGTGCGCGCCGTGGCGTTGTCCGCAGCTCGGGAGTCGAAATAATGAAGTCGCTTTACATTGCAGGTGAATGGCTGACCGGACAGGGCGAGGCCTTCGAGTCGTTGAACCCGGTGACCCAGCAGGTGCTGTGGTCCGGCGTCGGTGCCACCGCCGCTCAGGTCGAGTCGGCTGTGCAGGCGGCGCGTCAGGCGTTCCCGAGCTGGGCGCGGCGTACCCTGGAAGAGCGTATCTCGGTGCTGGAAGCCTTTGCTGCCGCGCTGAAGAATCATGCGGACGAACTGGCCCGCACCATCGGCGAAGAAACCGGCAAACCCCTGTGGGAAGCGGCGACCGAAGTCACCAGCATGGTCAACAAGATCGCCATCTCGGTGCAGAGCTACCGCGAACGTACCGGCGAGAAGAGCGGCCCGCTGGGCGACGCCACCGCTGTGCTGCGCCACAAGCCTCACGGTGTAGTCGCGGTATTCGGTCCTTACAACTTCCCAGGCCACTTGCCGAACGGCCACATCGTGCCGGCATTGCTGGCCGGTAACAGCGTGCTGTTCAAGCCCAGCGAGCTGACACCGAAAGTGGCCGAACTGACGGTCAAGTGCTGGATCGAGGCCGGTCTGCCGGCGGGCGTGTTGAACCTGCTGCAAGGCGCTCGCGAAACCGGTATCGCCCTGGCGGCGAACCCGGGCATCGACGGCCTGTTCTTCACCGGCTCCAGCCGTACCGGCAACCACCTGCACCAGCAATTCGCCGGTCGTCCGGACAAGATCCTCGCGCTGGAGATGGGCGGTAACAACCCGCTGGTGGTCGATCAGGTCGCCGACCTCGATGCCGCGGTGTACACCATCATTCAGTCGGCGTTCATCTCCGCCGGCCAGCGTTGCACCTGTGCCCGCCGCTTGCTGGTGCCGCAGGGCGCCTGGGGCGACTCGCTGCTGGCGCGCCTTGTTGCCGTCAGCGCGACTATTGAAGTCGGTGCCTTCGATCAACAACCGGCACCGTTCATGGGCTCGGTGGTTTCCCTCGGTGCGGCAAAAGCGCTGATGGATGCCCAGCAACACCTGCTGGCCAATGGCGCGGTGGCGCTGCTGGAAATGACCCAACCTCAGGCTCAGTCGGCCTTGCTGACCCCCGGCATCCTGGATGTGACCGCCGTTGCCGATCGTCCTGACGAAGAACTGTTCGGCCCGTTGCTGCAAGTGATCCGCTACGCTGATTTTGAAGCGGCGATCGCTGAAGCCAACGACACGGCCTACGGTCTGGCCGCCGGTCTGCTGTCGGACTCCGAAGCGCGTTACCAGCAGTTCTGGCTGGAAAGCCGTGCCGGTATCGTCAACTGGAACAAGCAACTGACCGGTGCCGCGAGCAGCGCGCCATTCGGCGGCGTCGGCGCCTCGGGCAACCATCGCGCCAGCGCCTACTACGCAGCGGATTACTGCGCGTACCCGGTGGCCTCGCTGGAAACGCCGAGCCTGGTGATGCCTGCGGCCCTGACGCCAGGCGTGAAGATGGCGTGATGCCCATTCGCGAGCAGGCTCGCTCCCACATTGGAATGCATTTCCCTGTGGGAGCGAGCCTGCTCGCGAAGGCCGCGCCTCGGTCTCAAATCTAGTTACTGAAGCCTATAACAACAGATTCTCGTGGAGCCTCGCTGATGAAATCCTATGAAGTCAATTTTGACGGTCTAGTGGGGCCGACCCATAACTACGGCGGCCTGTCCTACGGCAACGTCGCGTCCCAGAGCAACAGCCAGCAGTCTTCCAACCCCAAGGAAGCGGCGCTGCAGGGCTTGGCGAAGATGAAAGCGCTGATGGAAATGGGTTTCCAGCAAGGCGTGCTGGCACCGCAAGAGCGCCCGGATGTGGCCGCACTGCGTCGCCTGGGCTTTGGTGGCACCGACGCTCAAGTGATCGAGCGTGCTGCCAAGGACGCGATGCCGCTGCTGGTGGCCAGTTGCTCGGCCTCGAGCATGTGGGTGGCCAACGCCGCCACCGTCAGCCCGAGCGCTGACACCGCTGACGGCCGCGTGCATTTCACCGCTGCCAACCTCAACTGCAAATATCACCGCAGCATCGAACACCCGACCACCAGCCGCGTGCTGGGTGCGATGTTCGCTGACCAGAAACACTTCGCCCACCATGCTGCCTTGCCGGCCGTGGCGCAGTTCGGTGACGAAGGGGCGGCCAACCACACGCGTTTCTGCCGTGAATACGGCGAAGCCGGTGTCGAGTTCTTCGTGTTCGGCCGCAGCGCGTTCGACACCCGCTACCCGGCTCCGCAGAAGTACCCGGCGCGCCAGACCCTCGAAGCGTCCCAGGCCGTTGCCCGTCTGCACGGCTTGAGTGATGACGGCGTGGTCTACGCCCAGCAGAACCCGTCGGTGATCGATCAGGGCGTGTTCCACAACGACGTGATCGCCGTAGGCAACGGCGAGGTGTTGTTCTATCACGAGGACGCGTTCCTCGAGACCGAGAAGATGCTCGCTGAATTGCAGAGCAAACTCGCCAAGGCCGGTGGGAAATTTCAGTCAGTCTGCGTACCGCGTTCCGCAGTCAGTGTGGAAGATGCCGTTCGTTCCTACCTGTTCAATAGCCAGCTGCTGTCGCGTCCTGACGGCTCCATGCTGTTGATCGTGCCGGAAGAATGCCGTGGCAACGAGCGTGTCTGGCAATACTTGCAGGGTTTGACCAGCTCCGGCGGGCTGATCCGCGAAGTGAAAGTCTTCGATCTCAAGCAGAGCATGCAGAACGGCGGTGGCCCGGCTTGCCTGCGGTTGCGCGTCGCACTCAACGAAACTGAACTGGCGGCCGTCAACCCAGGGGTTATCATGACGGCACCGTTGTACGGCACACTGACCGAATGGGTCGAGAAGCACTACCGCGACCGCATGACCGAAAACGATCTGGCGGACCCGCAATTGTTGCTTGAGTGCCGGACGGCACTGGATGAACTGACGCAAATCCTTAAACTGGGCGCGGTTTATCCATTCCAGATCAATTGATCGACGACGCGCTGCCCCGGATGGCAGCGCGTCGCTTCATCTCAAACGAGAGCGTAAACACATGAGCGATACCCTGCAGCTGATCCTTGAAGACACCGACGGCACGCAACTGGAGACGTCCTGCACCCGCGTCGCGGTCCTGTGGCAAGGCAAAGAGCTGTGGATCCAGCAGGACGGCCGTGGCCAGTTGCTGATCGGCGTGGACGTCGAAGAAGGCGATGCCGAATACGCCAACCTGCTGCTGCGCCCATTGGCGACTAATCTGGTAAGTCTGCAACTGGAGATGGAACCGGCTGACCTCACCGACGACGAGGACCACGTTCACGGCCCGGATTGCAACCACGATCACTAAGGAAACCGCTCTATGCTCGCCCTCGGCAAACTGCTTGAACTGACCCTCGCCGGCCGCGAACCGGCGGAGAAGACTCAACTGACTGTCGAAGGCGTGCGCATGCGCTGGTTGAGCGAAGGTGCGCTGGAAGTCCGGCCACCTGAAGCGCGTGACAATGGCCTGGACCTGCTGCTGTCGGCGGGGATCCACGGCAACGAAACAGCGCCGATCGAGTTGCTCGATCGCCTGTTGCACGACATTGCCCGCGGCGACCTGAAGCCGCGCGCACGTATTCTGTTCCTGTTCGGCAACCCCGAAGCGATTCGCAAAGGCGAGCGCTTCGTCGAGCAGGACGTCAATCGGCTGTTCAACGGCCGTCACGAACAAAGCAGCGGCTCCGAAGCCTTGCGCGCCTGTGAGCTGGAGCGTTTGGCGGCCAGCTTCTTCAGCCTGCCGGACCGTCAGCGCTTGCACTATGACCTGCACACGGCGATTCGTGGCTCGAAAATCGAGCAGTTCGCCTTGTACCCGTGGAAGGAAGACCGCCAGCATTCGCGCCAGGAACTGGCGCGCCTGCGTGCCGCCGGCATGGAAGCGGTGTTGCTGCAGAACAAGCCGTCCATCGTGTTCAGCGCCTACACCTACGACAAGCTCGGTGCCGAGGCCTTCACCCTGGAATTGGGCAAGGCGCGGCCGTTCGGGCAGAACGCCGGGGTCAACGTCTCGCTGCTGGAGGCGCGCCTCAAGCAGATCATCGAAGGCACCGAGCCGGAACTGACTGAAGCGGCACTGGACGGTTTGCAGCTGTACAGCGTGGCGCGGGAAATCATCAAGCACAGCGATAGCTTTCGCCTGAACCTGCCGGCGGACGTCGAGAACTTCTCGGAGCTGGAAGTGGGTTACCTGCTGGCGGAAGACATTGCCAACACCCGCTGGATCATCGAAGAAGAGGGCGCCCGGATCATCTTCCCGAACCCCAAGGTGAAGAACGGTTTGCGTGCCGGCATCCTGGTCGTGCCGACCACCGACGAAAACCTCGCCTGACCCGACCTGGATCCCTGTAGGAGCGAGCTTGCTCGCGATGGACTTGAGAACGCCGCGGGGTATCAGATACCCAGCGTTATCGTTGACGACCATCGCGAGCAAGCTCGCTCCTACAGGGGGGTGCGGTGTTAGACGGCTACCGCACGCGGTTCAGTGCGGCGCAGCGCGCGGATTTTCATCAGCGTATCCGCACAGGTCTTCGCCGCTTCCTGGCCTTTATGCACGAAATGCTCGAAGAAGAACTTCTGGTGCTCTTCGCCGGCATGGAAGTGGTGCGGGGTCAGGGACACCGAGAACACCGGCACTTCGGTTTCCAGTTGAACCTGCATCAGGCCGCTGACCACCGACTGGGCGACGAACTCGTGACGGTAGATCCCGCCGTCCACCACCAGGGCGGCCGCGACGATGCCGGCATAACGACCGGTCTTGGCCAGCAACTTGGCGTGCAGGGGCATTTCGAAGGCGCCGCCGACTTCGAAGAAGTCGATGTCGGATTCCTGATAACCCTGGGCAATCATTTCGGCGAGGAAACCTTTACGGCTCTGATCGACGATTTCCTTGTGCCAGCAGGCCTGGATGAACGCGACGCGCTCGCCGTGATGGTGTTTGCTTTTGCTGTCAATTGCGGTGGGTTGCATGTTCTGACTCCTGTTTGTGTGAAAAACAGGGCGTTATGAATCGAAGGGGATCTGAGGGTACGCACGCTCGCACGAATGCCGGCGGTCGGCCCTCTAGTGTCAATCCCGTTCTCTCTTCATCCGGACTATGACCGTCGGCCCCGGGATCACACCGGGTCTGCTGACCTTGCTGTCAGGCACCGCCGAAGCCGTGCTGTCATCAAGCGCTCGCGGGCTATGCGCATTGCGCGCAATTACCGCCGGTGGGGAGTTGCACCCCGCCCTGAGAACGTTTTTTGCCGCCGGAATGTTTGGCGGCGCAGCGTTTTTATCACATATTTCCGATATGCGCATGGCCAATACCGGTCAGTTAAGGTGTGGAACCTGTGGGAGCGGGCTTGCTCGCGAAGACGGTTTAACATCCAGCGCAAATGTCGACTGTCAGTCCGCCTTCGCGAGCAAGCCCGCTCCCACATGGGCGCATTTCGTCTTTTACTCGTTCAAGGGTTGATTAATCGTCGCCATGCCCGCAGTAATTCTTTCCTGAAAGGGATTTCCCCTGCTTACCGAGGCCAGATTCATGAGCGTTATCGATCTTCGCAGCGACACCGTCACCCAACCCTGCGCCAGCATGCTTGACGCGATGGCCAAAGCCGCCACCGGCGACGACGTGTATGGCGAAGATCCGACGGTCAATCAGCTGGAGGCCGAACTGGCCAAGCGCCTGGGGTTTGCCGCGGCGCTGTTCGTGCCGACCGGGACCATGAGCAATCTGCTGGGGCTGATGGCCCACTGCGAGCGCGGTGACGAGTACATCGTCGGCCAGCAGGCCCACACCTATAAGTACGAAGGTGGCGGCGCAGCGGTGCTCGGCTCGATCCAGCCGCAGCCGCTGGAAGTGCAGGCCGATGGTTCGCTGGACCTGGCACAGGTCGCGGCGGCGATCAAACCGGACGACTTCCACTTCGCCCGCACCCGCTTGCTGGCGCTGGAAAACACCATGCAGGGCAAGGTCCTGCCGCTGGAGTACCTGGCTCGGGCGCGCAGTTTTACCCGCGAGCAGGGTTTGCAGCTGCACCTGGACGGCGCACGCTTGTACAACGCTGCGGTGAAGCTGGGTGTGGATGCCCGGGAAATCACCCGGTATTTCGATTCGGTCTCGGTGTGCCTGTCCAAAGGCCTGGGTGCCCCGGTCGGTTCGGTGCTGTGCGGCTCGGTCGAGCTGATCGGCAAGGCCCGGCGGCTGCGCAAGATGGTCGGTGGCGGCATGCGTCAGGCCGGTATTCTGGCGGCGGCGGGCCTGTATGCGCTGGATCACAACGTTCAGCGCCTGGCCGATGACCATGCCAACGCGTTAGTGCTGGCCGAAGGCCTGCGTGCGGCGGGCTTCGAGGTCGAGCCGGTGCAGACCAATATGGTATATGTGCAGATGGGCGACCAGGCCGATGCGCTCAAGGCCTTTGCCGTCGAGCGCGGGATCAAGCTCAGTGCGGCCGCGCGTCTGCGCATGGTCACGCACATGGATGTCAGCCGTGCGCAAATCGAGCAAGTCGTCGCGACATTCGTCGACTTTTCGCGCAAGTGATAGCGTTAGCGCTCCAATTGACTGTTTCTATCGTATAAACACGCTGTACCCCGCGCGCAGGGCCGATATAATGCGGCCCTTTGCCGTCGCTTCGTCTGTTGACGTTTCGAACAGGCCTTTGGCCGCAGCCTCCGTGGAAGAACCTAATGAAAAGCGCAGAAATCCGTGAAGCCTTCCTTCGCTTCTTCGAAGAGCAAGGCCACACCCGTGTAGCCTCCAGCTCTTTGATTCCGGGCAACGACCCAACCCTGCTGTTCACCAACGCGGGGATGAACCAGTTCAAGGACTGCTTCCTGGGCCAGGAAAAACGTGCGTACACCCGCGCGGTCAGCAGCCAGAAATGCGTGCGCGCCGGCGGCAAGCACAACGACCTGGAAAACGTCGGTTATACCGCTCGTCACCACACCTTCTTCGAAATGCTGGGTAACTTCAGCTTTGGCGATTATTTCAAGCGTGATGCCATCAGCTACGCCTGGAACTTCCTGACTTCCGACAAGTGGCTGAACCTGCCGAAGGAAAAGCTCTGGGTCACCGTCTACGCCAGCGATGACGAGGCGTACGACATCTGGACCAAGGAAATCGGCGTTCCGGCCGAGCGCATGGTGCGCATCGGCGACAACAAGGGCGCGCCGTACGCTTCCGACAACTTCTGGACCATGGGCGATACCGGTCCGTGCGGTCCTTGCACCGAGATTTTCTACGATCACGGCGCCGACATCTGGGGCGGCCCACCGGGCTCGCCGGAAGAAGACGGTGACCGTTACATCGAGATCTGGAACAACGTGTTCATGCAGTTCAACCGCACCGCCGACGGCGTGTTGCACCCGCTGCCAGCGCCGTCGGTGGACACCGGCATGGGCCTGGAGCGGATCAGTGCCGTGCTGCAGCACGTTCACTCGAACTATGAAATCGACCTGTTCCAGAGCCTGCTGAGCGCTTCGGCCAAGGCCATCGGCTGCACCAACGACGCCCAGGCTTCGCTGAAAGTCGTGGCTGACCACATCCGTTCCTGCGGTTTCCTGATCGCCGACGGCGTGCTGCCGTCCAACGAAGGCCGCGGCTACGTGCTGCGCCGGATCATCCGTCGCGCCTGCCGTCACGGTAACAAGCTGGGCGCCAAGGGCAGCTTCTTCTACCAGATCGTCGCGGCCCTGGTCGCCGAGATGGGCGAGGCCTTCCCTGAACTGAAAGCCCAGCAGGCACACATCGAGCGCGTGCTGAAGGCTGAAGAAGAGCAATTCGCCAAGACCCTGGAGCAGGGCCTGAAGATCCTCGAGCAGGACCTGGCTGAACTCAAAGGCGACGTGGTGCCGGGCGACGTGGTGTTCAAACTCTACGACACCTACGGTTTCCCGATGGACCTGACCGGCGACATCGCTCGCGAGCGCAGCCTGACCATCGACGAAGCAGGTTTCGAGCGTGAAATGGAAGCCCAGCGCGTCCGTGCCCGTTCCGCCAGTTCCTTCGGCATGGACTACAACAGCCTGGTCAAGGTCGATGTGGACACCGAGTTCACCGGTTACACCGCTCACAGCGGTTCCGCCAAAATCGTTGCTCTTTATAAGGACGGGCAATCGGTTGACGTGCTGAGCGAAGGCGAAGAGGGCGTGATCGTCCTCGATCAGACGCCGTTCTATGCGGAGTCCGGTGGCCAGATCGGTGATTGCGGCTTCCTGCAGGCGGGTGCTGCGCGTTTCGACGTGCGCGACACCACCAAGACCGGTGGTGCGTTCCTGCACCACGGCGTGCTGGATTCGGGCAGCCTGATCGTAGGTACGCCGGTGGAGGCTCATGTCGACGCCGAAGTGCGTCACGCGACTTCGCTGAATCACTCGGCGACTCACTTGCTGCATGCTGCATTGCGCCAGGTACTGGGCGACCACGTCCAGCAGAAAGGTTCGTTGGTCGACAGTCAGCGCCTGCGCTTTGACTTCAGCCACTTCGAAGCGATCAAGCCTGAGCAACTGAAAGCGCTGGAAGACATCGTCAACGCCGAGATTCGCAAGAACTCCGAAGTTGAAACCGAAGAAACCGATATCGAAACCGCCAAGCAGAAAGGCGCCATGGCGCTGTTCGGCGAGAAATACGGCGATAGCGTGCGCGTACTGAGCATGGGTGACTTCTCTGTCGAACTGTGCGGCGGTATCCACGCCAACCGTACCGGCGACATCGGCCTGCTGAAAATCATCAGCGAAGGCGGTGTGGCATCGGGTGTGCGTCGTATTGAGGCCGTCACCGGTGCAGCAGCACTGGCCTACTTGAATGCGGCGGAAGAACAACTCAAGGAAGCGGCCAGCCTGGTCAAGGGCAGCCGCGACAACCTGATCGACAAGCTGTCGGCTGTGCTGGAGCGCAACCGTCTGCTGGAGAAGCAACTCGAGCAGTTGCAAGCCAAGGCTGCCAGTGCCGCGGGCGACGATCTGTCGGCCCAGGCGCAGGACGTCAAGGGTGTGAAAGTGCTGGCCGTGCGTCTGGACGGTCAGGATGGCAAGGCGCTGCTGGCGCTGGTCGATCAACTGAAAAACAAACTCGGCCGCGCAGTGATCCTGCTCGGCAGTGTCCATGAGGAAAAGGTCGTTCTGGTTGCAGGCGTAACCAAAGACCTGACTGGCCAACTCAAAGCCGGTGATTTGATGAAGCAAGCCGCTGCGGCAGTGGGCGGGAAGGGCGGTGGTCGTCCAGACATGGCGCAAGGCGGCGGTACCGACGCTGGCGCACTGGATGCGGCACTGGCGCTGACCGTTCCGTTTGTAGAGCAGGGTCTATAAGGCAGTGCTTGCGGCTCGTAGTCTAGTGGCGGGCCGCAATGCTGTTTGAGTGATTATTTGGGCGCCCTTCATGGGCAGAGGCGGCTTTGAAATGGCTTTGATCGTACAGAAATTTGGAGGCACCTCGGTCGGCACTGTCGAGAGAATCGAGCAGGTCGCCGACAAGGTTAAGAAATTCCGCGATGCCGGCGATGACCTGGTGGTTGTGCTGTCTGCAATGAGCGGCGAAACCAACCGTCTGATCGATCTGGCCAAGCAAATCAGTGGCGACGGCCAACCGGTTCCGCGCGAGCTGGACGTGATCGTCTCCACCGGTGAGCAGGTGACGATTGCCCTGTTGGCCATGGCGCTGATCAAGCGCGGCGTGCCGGCGGTGTCGTACACCGGCAACCAGGTGCGGATTCTGACGGATAGCGCGCACAATAAAGCGCGTATCTTGCAGATTGATGACCAGAAGATTCGCGGTGACCTGAAGGCAGGTCGTGTGGTGGTTGTCGCCGGTTTCCAGGGCGTCGACGAGCACGGCAACATCACCACCCTCGGTCGTGGCGGTTCCGACACCACCGGCGTGGCGCTGGCGGCGGCCCTGAAGGCTGACGAATGCCAGATCTACACCGACGTCGACGGCGTCTACACCACCGACCCGCGCGTGGTGTCCGTGGCCCAGCGCCTGGACAAGATCACCTTCGAAGAGATGCTGGAAATGGCCAGCCTCGGTTCCAAGGTGTTGCAGATCCGCGCGGTCGAGTTCGCCGGCAAGTACAACGTTCCGCTGCGCGTACTGCACAGCTTCAAGGAGGGTCCGGGCACCCTCATTACTATTGATGAAGAGGAAACCATGGAACAGCCGATCATTTCCGGTATCGCTTTCAACCGCGATGAAGCCAAGCTGACCATCCGTGGCGTGCCAGACATCCCGGGCGTTGCCTTCAAGATTCTCGGCCCGATCAGTGCCGCGAACATCGAAGTCGACATGATCGTGCAGAACGTCGCGCACGATAACACCACCGACTTCACCTTCACCGTGCACCGTAACGACTACCAGGCGGCGCAAGCCGTGCTGGAAAAAACCGCTGGCGAGCTGGGTGCCCGTGAAGTCGTGGGCGACACCAAGATCGCCAAGGTCTCGATCGTCGGCGTCGGCATGCGCTCTCACGCAGGCGTGGCCAGCCGCATGTTCGAATCCCTGGCCAAGGAAAGCATCAACATCCAGATGATCTCGACCTCGGAAATCAAAGTCTCCGTAGTGATCGAAGAGAAGTACCTGGAACTGGCTGTGCGCGCTCTGCACACGGCTTTCGAACTGGACGCACCGGCCCGCCAGGGCGAGTGATGCGTTTGCCAGAAGGCGCGGTCTGACCGCGCCTTTTGTTTTTTTGAATGGCGTGACCCCCGAGACTGTTCTTTTGCTCGCGCTAGTCAATACTCAGGCATGTAGGGCTGCGACCGCTCCGGTTGTGGGTCGAGTGCCTTTTTTTTGCAGACTGTTGTCCCTGAAATGAAATGCGTGAGGAGAAAGGTATGCTGATTCTGACTCGTCGGTGTGCAGAAAGCCTGATTATCGGTGATGGCGAAATCACCGTGACCGTACTCGGCGTCAAAGGAAATCAAGTGCGCATCGGTGTTAATGCCCCTAAAGAGGTAGCGGTTCACCGGGAAGAAATTTACCTGCGTATCAAGAAAGAGAAGGACGAAGAACCAAGCCATTAATTTTTATCGTTTTTTATGTTTGCAAACGGGGAAGAAGCTGGTTAATATACGCCCCGTGTTGCGGAGAGCTGGCCGAGTGGCCGAAGGCGCTCCCCTGCTAAGGGAGTACACCTCAAAAGGGTGTCGGGGGTTCGAATCCCCCGTTCTCCGCCATTATTTGCTTAGTACGTTGTAATCTGGCTTTTTCGGTAAGTTGTTGAAATTACTAGAAAAAGTGTTTGACATAGAGATTAGACGGCCTATAATGCGCGGCAACAAATGCACTCGTAGCTCAGCTGGATAGAGTACTCGGCTACGAACCGAGCGGTCACAGGTTCGAATCCTGTCGAGTGCACCATACAACAGAAAGCCCGCATTTAATGCGGGCTTTTTGCCGTCCGGGATTTGGCTTTTCCTTTCGTGCATCCCTTCTCATCGAACTCTACGTTTGCACTACGACCTCGCAGGGTGTCGTAGCGGTAGCTCGTGGCTGAATTGCGAATATTGATCCTGTCCGGCTTGCCGAGGGCGCTTTCGACGTCTTGTTGGGTCATGCCGGCGATCACTCGCTGATGCATGATCGCCTCCCGGCGCTGCCTGGCAGTGATCAGGTTTCCGCACTTGTCCTGCGCCTGACCGACCACGGTCGGCTCTTTCCTTTGGATTTTCATTCCTGATGTTTCACGAGGTTCGGCTGGCGGCATAAGCGCCATCGTGCTGCCGGGTGTAAACGCGCGGACATCCTGTAGTGAAACGCTTTCTCCTGCGGCACAACTCAGTGTGGTGAAGGTGATGCGCCCATTGGCCGCCTCGCAGCGTTGAACGCTGGTGGCGAGTGCCAGGGGCAGGGGGCTGAGCAGGCTGAGCAGTAAGAAGAATTGTGAAGATGATGGCATCAGGCGTCCTCCATGACGTTCCTTTTCAAGGGTAGCGGCTACAATTTTCGAAGCGGCGTGTGTTTTCTTTTCAGAATACGTCGTCGCACTTTCACGGATCAGGACGATGCTCAGGTTTGTTATGCAAGCGCTTGTTTCAGCCAAGATTTTTTAACGTTTAAAACCGTCAGGCGGTGTATCATTGCGCCCGTCAGCCCCGCCGGGGCTTGTGGAATACCTCCATGGACTTACCCAGTAGTTACTCAGTACCCCGTTTTACCAATCATGAATTGACTGATTGATCCTTCCGGCGTGCCCCGCTGCTGGGAGTGGAGTTCGCCTATGTCCGAAGTTGAAGTAAAGAAAACGCAGGAAAGCTTGCAGGATCGCCTGGCTCAGGTGGTTGAGTTGCTGCAGCGCCAGCGAGTGGTAGAAGACCTGACTCACCGCCAGGAAGGCCCGCATCATGACCGGGTCGAGAACCTGGTCCACCGGCAGAACCTCGTCGAGTTGCAACGCAAGCTCGATGACCTGCACTCCGCCGACGTCGCCTACATCCTTGAAGCCTTGCCGCTGGACGATCGTCTGACGCTCTGGCAATTGGTCAAGGCCGATCGCGACGGCGACATCCTCCTTGAAGTATCCGATTCGGTCCGTGAATCGCTGATCGCCGACATGGATGATCACGAGCTCCTGGCAGCCGCCAAGGACATGGATGCCGACGAACTCGCTGACCTGGCCTCCGAGCTGCCGCGAGACGTCGTCCATGAGCTCATGGAGACCCTCGACCAGCAACAACGCGAACGTGTGCGTTCGGCCCTGTCCTACGACGAGGAGCAGGTCGGTGCGCTGATGGACTTCGAGATGGTGACCATCCGCGAGGATGTCAGTCTTGAAGTGGTCCTGCGTTATCTGCGTCGTCTGAAAGAGCTGCCGGGCCACACCGACAAGCTGTTCGTGGTTGATTACGACGGCGTCCTCAAGGGTGTGTTGCCGATCAAGCGTTTGTTGGTCAACGATCCGGACAAACAGGTTTCCGAGGTGATGGCCAGCGATCCGGTGAGCTTTCACCCGGACGAAGACGCCTATGATGCCGCCCAGGCGTTCGAGCGTTACGACTTGATCTCCGCGCCCGTGGTCGACAAGAACGGCAAGCTGATCGGCCGTCTGACCATCGATGAAATGGTTGACCTGATCCGTGAAGAGAGCGAAAGCGAAGTTCTCAACATGGCGGGTCTGCGTGAAGAAGAAGACATTTTTGCGTCGGTCTGGAAATCCCTGCGTAACCGCTGGGCTTGGCTGGCGATCAACCTGATTACCGCGTTCGTGGCTTCCCGGGTCATCGGTTTGTTCGAGGGTTCGATCGAGAAGCTCGTGGCGCTGGCGGCGTTGATGCCGATTGTGGCGGGGATCGGTGGTAACTCGGGCAACCAGACCATCACCATGATTGTTCGGGCCATGGCGCTGGACCAGGTGAGCACCGGCAATACCTCGCGCCTGATGCGCAAGGAGTTGGCAGTCGCCTTGATCAACGGTGTGATATGGGGCGGTGTGATCGGTGTGGTCGCCTATCTGCTGTATGGCAGCTGGTCGCTCGGCGTGGTGATGACCGCCGCGATGACGCTCAACCTGTTGCTGGCAGCATTGATGGGGGTCTTGATTCCGATGACCCTGGCGAAGATGGGCCGTGATCCTGCGATGGGAGCCAGTGTGATGATTACGGCCATGACCGACAGCGGAGGCTTTTTCATCTTCCTCGGGTTGGCGACAATTTTCCTGCTTTGACGTCCTGCTCACTGAAAACCCGCCTTCTGGCGGGTTTTTTGTGCCCGGGTGAAACTGTAAGAGCCAGCCTGCTGGCGATGGACTCAAGGGCGCCGTGTTTATCCATTTCACCCGCGTCATCGTTAACGACCATCGCTGCGATGCGGCGACCCGACAAGCCAGCTCCCACAGGGGGCCATGCCCACGCTGAAATTGTAGGAGCCAGCCTGCTGGCGATGGACTCAAGTGCGCCGCGTTTAACGATCATCACCAGAAGGGGGTCGTGCCCACGCTCAAGCCTGTGAAAAAACCAAAAAAAAGCCAGCGATCAGGCTGGCTTGAGCTTTCTGGCTGAATCAGGACGCGTCGGCGGCCATTTCAGCATCATGCGCGATCAGCGAAACCAGGGCGTTCTGCTGTCGATGGGAGAGTTGGCGGAAGCGTTGCAGCAGCTCCCGTTCGTGCAAGGAAAGCTCCGGGCTGTCCAGGCGCATGCTCAACTCTTCTCCCAGTGCGCCTTCCTGAATAAGACTCTGCTCAAGGCGCGCAATGATTTCGGAGTTCATGCTGCGATGATGATTGCGAGCCACCTCGGCAATGCGTTCACGCATTCCGTCTGGCAGACGTACGACGAACTTGTCAGCCGTACGGCTGGAATAAATTGCCTGTTTCAATGGGCGCATATATTTAACCGGTTAGTTCAGGGGAGCGGTTTTCGGGATTGGCCGCAGGATGTCTGGTAGGACAAGCTCTCTGACCAAATGTTCAACCTGAATTGATAGAGGCGCGCATCATGCCTCAAACCAGCCAGATCCTTGGCGTCAATTCTGTGACAAATATTGAACTGGATAAAGGCGTTCTGCCAGCACCAATTATCAGAAATGCGCACTGGTTTGAAAAGTTTGACCGGGTCGTTTCGCTTGGTGCTTTCTCCGACCGACGAAAGGTCTCTGGCGGGAGGAAAAAAGCGGACTCGATCCCTGTTCCTTACCCTTACAGAATAGTGGCAAATGGCCGATTTACTAGGGGAGGTCGTATTGAGGGGCTGAATTCAGGATGGATGGCAGGCACTGAATCTGCCAAGCCAGGGTCAACGCAGTACCGGATCAAACTTGATCTTGCGTCCGACAATCAATGCGAGCACGAACAGAGCGGTGAATACACCACAGGCGATCAGGGGGAGGGTGACGACCATGTCCTGGGTCAATGACAGATGAAAAATGCCGCTCAACAAGGCGAGGATGAAGAAACTCGCGGCTGATCTGGACATGCGGTGCTCCTGATGGGGGATTCAAAATACCAAACGTTCGGCAGGCGGGTTCGGCACCGGGATGTTTTCCTGGCTGACAAAACCGTGCTGGTCGCTTATCGCTGCCAGCTGCGGAGCCTTCTGCAACTGAAGGTAATGCGGGATGCGTTGGGCAACCTGCGTCGCGCTGCTCTCGGGAAAAAAATGAAATCCCAGTAAAACTGCCAGTGCGATTGCATTCGAGAGTAAAAGGGCGCATTTCATGGCGCGGACCTCGGTTGTTCTGTGAGAACAGTAGAAGCAGCTCGCATGCCAGAGTTTATCGACAATTAAATTCTTTAAAAACAATGAATTAAGTTATTTTTGGTAAAGCTCCATATTGCATTTTGCAATGATGGCTTTTTGCATTGATGCAATTTGCACGGTCAACAAGTCCGCGCTCGGCCGAGGCGTCTGCCTACACTTAAAAAGCCTACGGACGACATGACAAAAGCCAGCCCGGCCGTTAACATGCACGCCGTCCATCGCACCGCGTTTCTTCGCGGCCGACTTGTGTCTCAGTAGCTCAATTGGATAGAGCATCCCCCTCCTAAGGGGAAGGTTGGCAGTTCGAACCTGCCCTGGGACACCATATTCTTCAACTCCCCGCCTGTTTCAACGCTTCCTTTTCACGACTTGTAGATAAAACCCGACAGATTCAGGTGCCCTGGATTTATCGAAGCTATCAACCCTGTCTTCGCGACTCTCCGTCCTCCTCTCCCACGTAGTCTGAATCTCCCATCCCGTCTGGGAGTTTCCGCCGATGTGCGGCCTGCAGTGCTTGTTCATAGTTGGACCTATAGATCAGAAAATGGTCCAAGGTCGACCTCCGATGACTGGACCCCCGCTCAGGAGAAAGTCATGGCTATGCGCAAGAGAACCTCATCGCTAACGAATGACCTGGCCAGTAACGCCGGTGAGCATCCTTCACCCGTCAGCCACGACTGGACTTTTACCTACATTCCGACCGTCACCACCAACCTTAAAGACTACGCACCGGGCAGCACTGCCATCATCACGGCCAGCGGTTTCGCCGCTGGCAGCACAGTGACGCTCGAAGTGGACCACGTCGTCGGTGCTGGCGCGGATGGCGTGTGGGGCACGTCCGACGATGTGCTCGATACCAACACCGGCGCGGGTCACGAGCCCTGGTCCGTGACCGACGGCGGTGCCGGCGATCTCGACGGCCAGGTCAACGGCAGCGTTACCACGTCCTGGTACGTGAATCCCGACGACTCGGCGGGCGCAACGTTTCTGCTCACTGCGGCCTCTGCGGGCGTCGATGGCGTCGTCGGCAGCGGTGACGACGCCGTGGCGACAACGTCGTTTACGGACAGCGTTTTGGGCGTCGTGGCGACTGGCGAGGACGTGACTCTGGACGAAACGGCCGGGTTACAGAACGCCACTGCCACGCCAACCCCGGCGGGGGACGTTGACGACAACGACATTCTGGTGGCGTCCCTGCCTTCGACCTTCACTACCCGTTTAGCCGCACTGGGGGCAGGTACTGCCACGGGCGCGGCCTTGAGTGGCTATACCGGTGCCGCGGGCAACACGGGCAGCAATGCATTCACCATCACCGCTGACCCCGGCGCAAGCATTACCGATATCAGCTTCGTCGGCAGCTCCGGCGCACCACTCAATGGCGTGGACAGCGGACTGGATACCCTCGATGGCACCAGCATCCTTCTCTATACGGATACGAACAACAACATCGTCTTGGGCCGAGCCGGGAGTGCAACCGGCGCGATCGTGTTCGCCGCCTATATAGAAGAAACCGGATCGCCGGTCACGGGCGGCAAGATCTGGACCGTGGAGTACCAACCGCTCAAACATCCTGACATGACGAATGCCGATGATTCGCTCAATCTGGCGGATAAGGTTTTCATCGGGGCCAGCCAGGACCTGGAATTCAGCCTGGCCAATGCGCCGTCCGGTCAGAACCTCTTCCTGATGTTCACGAAGGTGAACCCGAACGTTGTCGATGTCGCAGGTGTGTTGCGGATCACGGATCCCACCATCATCGCCACCGGCAAAGACCCCGCAGACCAGTCAAGCGGCGTCAATATAACGACTGGCGACACGATCAATACCAGCCAGGCGGGGGGGCCGACCACATTCGGTACCAACAATCAGATGATTGTGGAGCAAGAGGGCATCCGCTTTTCGTTCGTCACGGGTGCCAGGCAGAATGTGACCATTCCCAACCTGGACCAGAACGAAGCCGATGTTGAATCCAACGTCGACTTTACCGGCGTCTTCAATGCGAAGTCGGCCAGTTTCGACGTTGTGCAGTTGCAAAGCGGCAAGAGTGCCGTGGTAAGGGTCAGCGCATTCAGCACCGCGGCTGAACCCGGCACGAATTTCATCAATGGGTACGGGAATGATGCGTCGGTGGCCATCACCAATGTTCGCGTCTTCAACAGTACCGGGCAGGTGATCGAGAACTCAAACGGCTCGGTGAATGATCCGGCCATCACCATCAGCTTTGCAACAGGGGTTGCAACCATCACCGGCGTTAAAGCCGGCTACCAGATTGAATACACCACGACGTCGGACCACAACCGCGTGCTCGTCGAGAACGGTGCGGCCGTCAATGCCAAGGGCAATGAGCACGCCGATTTTGATATCGGTGGTTTCACGCTGGTCCAGGCCTCTATTTCGAAAGCCGAGATCGGTTCCAAGATCATCTTCGACGACGATGGACCGAGCATTAGCACCACTGGTACGGAACCAACGCTGACGGTGGACGAGACGGTGCTGGCGACCAACGATACCCAGAGCTTCGCCGCCAACTTCAACTTGGCGTTTGGCGCCGATGGTGCCGGGACGCTGACCTATGCGCTGGGCATGGTGGCCGGGGCTTCCGGGCTGACGGACACGGCCTCGGGCGAGGCGGTCAACCTGTCACTCAACGGCACCGTAGTGGAAGGCCGCACCGCCACGGGCAACCTGCTGGTGTTCACCGTCAGTGTGGCCGCCAATGGCAGCGTCACGCTCGACCAGCTCCGCGCCGTGGTGCATTCCAACACAACCAATCCGGATGATTCGACGAGCCTGGCCTCGGACAACCTGGTGACGCTGACCGCGACCAAGACTGATGGGGACGGCGACAGTGCCCAGGCGACCCTGAACATCGGGCAGAACCTGGTGTTCAAGGACGACGGGCCGAGCATCACCACCACTGGCACAGAGCCGACGCTGACGGTGGACGAAACACTACTGGCGACCGACGCCACCCAGAGCTTTGCCGCCAACTTCAACTCGGCGTTTGGCGCCGATGGGGCAGGCACCCTGACCTATGCGCTGGGCATGGTGGCCGGAGCCTCCGGGTTGACGGACACGGCCTCGGGCCAGGCGGTCAACCTGTCGCTCAATGGTGCAGTGGTGGAAGGGCGTACAGCCCTCAGCAACCTGCTGGTGTTCACCGTCAGTGTGGCCGCCGATGGCGGCGTCACGCTCGACCAGCTCCGCGCCGTGGTGCATTCCAACATAACCAATCCCGATGATTCGACGAGCCTGGCCTCGGACAACCTGGTGACGCTGACCGCGACCAAGACCGACAGGGACGGCGACAGCGCCCAGGCTACCCTGAACATCGGGCAGAACCTGGTGTTCAAGGACGACGGGCCGAGCATCAGCACCATCGGCACGGAGCCGACGCTGACGGTGGACGAAACGCTACTGGCGAACAACGATACCCAGAGCTTCGCCGCCAACTTCAACTCGGCGTTTGGCGCTGATGGTGCCGGGACGCTGACTTATGCGCTGGGCATGGTGGCCGGAGCCTCCGGGTTGACGGACACAGCCTCGGGCCAGGCGGTGAACCTGTCGCTCAATGGAGCCGTGGTCGAAGGGCGTACCGCCCTCAGCAACCTGCTGGTATTCACGGTCAGTGTCGCCGCCGATGGCAGCGTCACGCTCGACCAGCTCCGCGCCGTGGTGCACCCCGACCCAACCAATCCCGATGATTCGAAGACGTTGACCTCGGACAACCTGGTAACGCTGACGGCGACCAAGACTGACGGAGATGGCGATAGCGCCCAGGCGACCCTGAACATCGGGCAGAACCTGGTGTTCAAGGACGACGGGCCAAGCATCAGCACCACCGGCACGGAGCCGACGCTGACGGTGGACGAAACGCTGCTGGCGACCAACGATACCCAGAGTTTTGCCGCCAACTTCGACTCGGCGTTTGGCGCGGATGGTGCCGGGACGCTGACTTATGCGCTGGACGTGGTAGCGGGAGCTGCGGGGCTGACGGACACGGCCTCGGGCCAGGCGGTGAACCTGTCGCTCAATGGCACCGTGGTCGAAGGGCGTACGGCCCTCAGCAACCTGCTGGTGTTCACCGTCAGCGTGGCCGCCGATGGCAGCGTCACGCTCGACCAGCTCCGCGCCGTGGTGCATTCCGACCCAACCAATCCCGATGATTCGACGAGCCTGACCGCGGACAACCTGGTGACGCTGACCGCGACCAAGACCGACGGGGACGGCGACAGCGCCCAGGCGACGCTGAACATCGGGCAGAACCTGGTGTTCAAGGACGACGGGCCGAGCATCACCACCACCGGCACGGAACCGACGCTGACGGTGGACGAAACACTGCTGGCGAGCAACGATACCCAGAGCTTCGCCGCCAATTTCAACTCGGCGTTTGGCGCGGATGGGGCAGGCACCCTGACCTATGCGCTGGGCGTGGTGGCCGGGGCTTCTGGGCTGACGGATACGGCCTCCGGCCAGGCGGTGAACCTGTCGCTCAATGGCGCCGTGGTCGAAGGGCGTACGGTCCTCGGCAATCTGCTGGTATTCACGGTCAGTGTCGCCGCCGATGGCAGCGTCACGCTCGACCAGCTTCGCGCCGTGGTCCATCCCGACCCAACCAATCCGGATGATTCGACGAGCCTGACCGCGGACAACCTGGTGACGCTGACCGCGACCAAGACCGACGGGGACGGCGACAGTGCCCAGGCGACCCTCAACATCGGGCAGAACCTGGTGTTCAAGGACGACGGGCCGAGCATCAGCACCACTGGCACGGAGCCGACGCTGACGGTGGACGAAACGCTGCTGGCGAACAACGATACCCAGAGCTTCGCCGCCAACTTCAACTCGGCGTTTGGCGCTGATGGTGCCGGGACGCTGACTTATGCGCTGGGCATGGTGGCGGGAGCCTCCGGGCTGACGGACACAGCCTCGGGCCAGGCGGTGAACCTGTCGCTCAATGGCACCGTGGTCGAAGGGCGTACAGCCCTCAGCAACCTGCTGGTGTTTACGGTCAGCGTCGCCGCCGATGGCAGCGTCACCCTTGACCAGCTCCGCGCCGTGGTCCATCCCAACACAACCAATCCTGATGATTCGAAGACGCTGACCTCGGACAACCTGGTGACGCTGACGGCGACCATTACCGACAAGGAGGGCGACAGCGCCCAGGCGACCCTGAACATCGGGCAGAACCTGGTGTTCAAGGATGACGGGCCGAGCATCAGCACCACCGGCACGGAGCC
Source organism: Pseudomonas sp. GW456-E7 (assembly GCF_059424105.1). Taxonomy (NCBI): domain Bacteria; kingdom Pseudomonadati; phylum Pseudomonadota; class Gammaproteobacteria; order Pseudomonadales; family Pseudomonadaceae; genus Pseudomonas; species Pseudomonas sp. GW456-E7. The sequence continues at coordinate 46,698 of NZ_JBWKZB010000013.1, forward strand.
AACGCTGACGGTGGACGAGACACTGCTGGCGACCAACGACACCCAGAGCTTCGCCGCCAACTTCAACTCGGCATTTGGCGCCGATGGGGCGGGCACGCTGAGCTATGCGCTGGGCGTGGTGGCCGGGGCCTCCGGGCTGACGGACACGGCCTCGGGCCAGGCGGTGAACCTGTCGCTCAATGGCGCCGTGGTCGAAGGGCGTACGGCCCTCAGCAACCTGCTGGTATTCACCGTCAGTGTCGCCGCCAATGGCAGCGTCACGCTTGACCAACTCCGCGCCGTGGTGCATTCCGATCCAAACAATCCGGATGATTCGAGGACGTTGACCGCGGACAACCTGGTGACGCTGACGGCGATCAAGACCGACGGGGACGGCGACAGCGCCCAGGCGACGCTGAACATCGGGCAGAACCTGGTGTTCAAGGACGACGGGCCGGCACTCAGTTTCGGCAACCTGATCGGGACCGGTAGTGTCCTGGCGCAATCCGGGTTCTGGAATATGGCGACCGGAGCCGACGGGCTGGGTGCGGCCGGTCTGGATATCTCGCTGGTCAACAACCTGTTCACCCTCGTCAGGCCAGACAACACGACCACGACCGGGACCGGCACGCTCACCGAGCTGGCGCAGTCACCGGATGTCAATGGCGCGTACCAGTTCGCGGGAACCTTGACCGGTGATTTCGACAACAACAGTGCAACGACGAATACCACCGTCGACTACACGTTGACCGCCTATGCCGATGGTCGCTATGCACTGGATCTGGTGCAGGGCTTCAGTTCGACGATCGTGCTCAGCAGTGCCGACGGCTCGCTCGCTGCCGGTGGCCCGGATTCGGTACGCACGTTGTTGATTCCGCAGACCAGTAACCCGGCTATTCCTTCGACATCCGAGGAGATCGTGTTCTTTTCCGCGAAGGCGCTTGCTTCGACGGCGGACATCCTGACCGGCATCGGGCTCGGAGCATCCGACCCCACCGAAGCCACGCTGCAGACCAACCCCCTGCCGTCGTACATCGACCCGGCGGCGATGAACGTCAGCACGTCCGGCATCGGCGTCGCCAACAACGTTTTCCAGGGCGATAACCTGGCGGCAATCAGCGCTGCCGATGAAAGTTTCGTCATCAATCCAGAGAGCCTGCTGACGGGCATGAAGGTCTTCATCGACAACTCCGTGGCGGGCTACAACACGGCGACCGAGGACCTGTACTACAGGATCTACTACGCCGATGGCTCGAATTCCAGCCTCGTCGAGGTGAACACCCTGACGCCGGAGGCTGGCGGGCAGGTGTCCTTCCTCGTCCAGAAGGAGGGCGCGACACTGATCGACGCTGTCCAGCTGACGATGGGCCGGGGCGATGTCAAGATCCCGGTGATCCAGTTCATTCAGCAGAGCGAGAGTCTGGCCAGCGATGTCCAGCTGGCGTTCAGTGCGACGCTGACGGACAAGGATGGGGACTCGGCGACGAGTACGTTTGCCGCCAACCTGTTCGCCAACGACCCGGTCAACGCAGCCTTCGACTTCTCGCTGGTTGGCACAATCGGTCTGCAGGATGCGTTCAACATCGATCTGTCAGTCAATGAGAACCTGTACCAGGTCAGCGGCTTCGATGTGGGCTCAGGCACGCAAGACAAGCTGGTGCTCAACGGAGACCCGAGCGCTGTTGTTCAATCGATCAACAACGTCGGCGCAGACAGCGTCGTGACGGTTGCCGAGACGGGCGGACAAACAACGACCATCACCTTGGTCGGGGCCCATGTTCAGAGTACCGACATCTTTTTTGGCAGCGCCTGAGGCTTTGCGCGCGTGACGGATGCGAGGGTGGCGCAGGAAACCACCCTCGCATTCTTTTTGCAGTTCTGATGCGAGATCCCCATGTGCCCATGCGCTGTGGACTGGCGAGCAGCACAAGGCTTGAAGAGCGCGCAGGGTAGGTGCAAGTGGGAGAGGCAGGATTTACCGAGAACGACATCAATCTTGCGGGGGCACTCTGTCCCGGGCCAGCGACAAGGAGGGGGGAACAGTGACGGCCTGGCTCCTGAATGGCAGACCGCCTTCTATCGACTTGAAACTCAATCCAGTTCCACCCAGGCGGACTCGGTCGGAGCTTCGTTGGTGAGCCCGTGTTTCAGCGCATACATCAGCAAGTCGATGCGATTGATCAGATTAAGCTTTTGATAGATGTTGCTGAGGTGGTTGTGCACGGTGTGCTCGCTGATCCCCAGGCGCCCGGCGATGCTTACATATTTGGCGGACGGCTCACCCACGATGGCGCGAATCAGCTCTCTCTCGCGCAGCGTCAACCGCGCCTGTTTTGCCCGCTCCAGATTGCACTTCATGGGGAAATGCCCGTTCGCGGCATAGCCGGAAAGGCCGCCGGCCCAGGCTCTATCCATTGCGCAGTCGCTATGGTGGACCTTGAGGATGGCCTGGATAATCGATTCTGTCGGGTCTTCCGCCAACACGATGCCGCGAGCGCCAGCCTCTATCGCTTGGGCTGCGGGAACGACTTCGTACAGGCCCTTGAGCAGCAGCACTTTCATTGCGGCGCTACGGGTGAGTTCGGCGACGACATCCAGGGGATTCAGCGCATCCGGAAAGAAACTGAAAAAAATGACATCGGGCTGCAACTGATCGGCAAGATCCAGCGCCTGGGTATAGGTGGTGGCCTGTCCTGTCACTTCCATCCGGGGCTTTCTGGCATTGATCAAGTCGTGAAGGCCCATGAGTACGAGGGGGCGACAATCGATCAGCATCACGCCAATGGGCTCTTTTGGGTCAGTCATGATCTTCCTGACCTCCTTGAAAAACCAATGATGGCCTCCACCGGCAGGCGGCGCGAACGTTTCCAGAAGGCAGCCAAAGCCCGGGAGAGCAGATAAATACGAATAATTATCAGTGGTTTGCGCATGATGATCTGCTCCCTCCCGCCTCTCAACTGATTCTAGGTCAACCCGGAGCGCTACCTGCCTGCCCGCCCATCAGTCCTCGATCCAGATCCGGTGCGGACAGGCCAGTCCGATGCTCTCGGGAAGGGAGAGTAACCCTAGAAAATCAAGGTATTAGGCCTGCCATAGATGGCCAATGGCCAAGGTCGGATCCACATTATGGTCGTCAATTAATCGACGAGTGGCGTTAACTTAGGAGCGCTAATATCAGTCCAGTCAATTTATCGGCGAAATCTGCCTGGCCAGCCGCTGGCAATTGCGGGTGTTCATGTATTGCCGGTGTTCATGAATCAGCACTTTTTGTGCGCGATGTCTCGTTTCCAGAAACGCCGTCACCTATTCCGAGTGAGCGTTGGGGCAGGTTCTCAAGGGAATGCCATGGCTGGCCGATAACCCGGACAGTTACGAGCGTCTTCACCTCTGGCGGTCAGTGCATGTGCTGATTGGCGATGAGAAGCTGTTTGATGGCTAAGGGCTACCAGCTATCATCTGCGCGCCAAAACAGGGGCTGCGAAGCTGAGTCCGTCCGTGTATTTGCCTTTGGGTTCTCCTTCTTAAATTGCCTGGAAATCTTCGATGCTGTCGTATCACCAAAAGCGTTTTCTGATCGTCGATGATTTCTCGGACTTCCGCAGTTCGGTTCGCTCGATGCTGCGCGAACTGGGTGTCAAGGACGTGGACACTGCCGATACCGGCGAACAGGCGCTGAAAATGTGTTCGCAGAAGGCCTACGATTTCATCCTGCAGGACTTTCACCTGGGCGACGGCAAGAAGAACGGCCAGCAGGTGCTCGAAGACCTGATGGAAGAAAAGTTGATCAGCCATGAAGCGGTGTTCGTGATGGTCACCGCCGAAACCAGCCAGGCCATGGTGCTCAGTGCGTTGGAGCATGAGCCCGATGCCTACCTGACCAAACCGTTCAACCGTTCCAGCCTGGCCCAGCGCCTGGAGCGCCTGGAGCAGCGCAAGACGTTGCTCAAGCCGATCCTGCAGGCCCTCGACCGAGGCAAGCCGATGGAGGTGCTCAACGCCTGCATCGCCTTGTGCAAGCAAGACATCCGTTACTCGCCGTTGTGCCTGCGCTATCGCGCCGATGCCTTGCGCGACCTCAATCAGAACGAAGCGCTGGAGCGGCTGTACGACGGCATCATCGCCGACCGTCCGTTGCCCTGGGCATTTGCCGGGCTGGGCAAGTTGCTATTCAAGCGCGGTCAGGTCGGACAGGCCAAAGGTATCTACGAAAAAGCCCTGAAAGTGTTCCCGATGATGCCGTCGCTGTACGACGGCATGGCTGACGTGCTGGTCGCCGAAGGGGACACCAAGGGGGCGCAACGCGTTCTCGAAGAAGCGATTCGCCTGTCGCCGCTGGCGGTGCGCCGGCAAGCGTTGCTGGGCAAGCTGGCGATGACCAACGAGGACTTCGATACCGCTTCCAAAGCCTATCGACAGGCGGTAGCCCAAGGCGCGCAGTCACGTTTCAAGGATCCTGAAAGTAACCTCGGCCTGGCTCACGCCTTGATCAGCAAGGGCAGCGACAGGGGGCTGGATACCCGCACCCGGCTGGAAATCAACACCACGTTGAGCGCAGTGGCCAAGGACAACCCTGGCGACCCTGGCCTGCAAATTCGTGCACGCTTGATGAAGGCCACCAGTCTGCTGATCAACGATGCGGAAACGGCCGACAAGCTCACCGAGCAGGCCCTGTTGCGCCTCGATGGCATGGAGCAGTTCATGAGCGCGGAAGCTGCGTTGCTGGTGGCCAAGCAACTGAAAATGCTCGGGCAGTCCGAGGCCGGCACCGCGATGCTGAAAAACTGCGTGGAAATCTACGGCGACGATCCGGCGGTGATGAAGGACATCGCCAAGCAGACCGACGACCCGAGCATCCTCAATGCCGGCAACGCCGCCGCTGAACTCAACCGTCAGGGCGTGCGCGTCTACAAGACCGGCAATCTGGTGGAGGCCCGGCAGGTCTTTCGCAAAGCCCTGGCCATGCAACCGAAGAACATCAGTATCGCCCTGAACATGGCGCAGTCGTTGTTGCACGGCACCGATACCAGCATTGCTTCGGCGGAGCTGGAGGAATGCCGGACCTGTCTGAAAATGGTCGGCTTGATGCCCGACACCGACGCGCGTTTTCCACGTTACCAAAAGCTCAAAAGCAAGGCGTTTGGCCAATGAACGACAACGAACAGGCACTGGACTTCTCCACGGTGATCGCCTCCACCGTGCACGACATGAAGAACTCGCTGGCCATGCTGATGCAGGCCCACAGCCAGTGGCTGGCGCGATTGCCGGAATCGGCGCAGCAGACGCCGGAGCAGGGCGTGATCGACTTCGAGTTCGCCCACCTCAACGGCATGCTGGTGCAGTTGCTGGGGCTGTATAAGCTCGGCGTCAACCAGATGCCGTTGCAACCGGCCTACCATGAGCTGGACGACTTCATCGAAGCGCAACTGGCGTGTCATCAAGAGGTGTTCGCCAGCCGCGGCATCATGGCCACCTATGAAGTGGACCCGCTGAGCCCGCTGGGTTTCTTCGACCGCGAGTTGATCGCGTCGGTATTGGCCAACTGCATCAACAACGCCATTCGTTTTGCACGGCATGCCGTTCTGATCAGTGTCAGTGACGAAGCCGGGCAACTGGTGTTGACCATCAATGACGATGGCGAGGGGTATCCGGCGCAGATGATCGAGCGTCAGGCCGATTACGCGCAGGGCATCAATCAAAGCACCGGCAGCACCGGCCTGGGCCTGTACTTTGCCGGACGAATTGCCGCACTGCATCAACGCAACGGCGTGGGCGGGCACACCGAGATCAGCAATGGCGGTCCGTTGGGCGGTGGGGTCTTCAGACTTTTCCTTCCATGATTGTTTCTCGCAGGAGCTGCCGAAGGCTGCGATCTTTTGATCCTGGAAGTCAAAAGATCGCAGCCTTCGGCAGCTCCTACGGGGTTTTGCGTCTTTATTGATGAGGGCTGCTTGAAATTCCGAACACGCGGAGCCTATTTTGTACGGTCGCCGTTCGCGGCCCGCACAATAACAAGGATAGCGTCATGACGACCGTTGGCCTGAGTTCACTCGCGCAGCGATTGACGGGCATTGATGAAGTTGAATGTGTCACGCCGGATTTGAATGGCGTACCACGGGGCAAAGTGATGACCTCCGAGGGTTTTCTCGACGGTCGACGTTTGCAGCTGGCGCGGGGTGTGCTGCTGCAATGCATCATGGGCGGGTATCCGCCGGCGCGGTTTTACGGCAGCGATGATGGCGACCTGGCGCTGATTCCGGACCCTGCACAAATCCACCGCTTGCCCTGGAGCAACCCGCCGCGTGCTTTCGCCATTTGCGACGCGGATGAACTGGGCACTACCACCAGCTCCAACCTGTCGACCCGTGGCCAGCTCAAGGCGGTGATTGCCCGTTACGCGGCCCTCGGCCTGGCGCCCGTGGTGGCGACCGAGCTGGAATTCTTCGTTTTTGCGCCTAACACCGACCCGACTCAGCCGTTCCAGCCACCGGTGGGGCAGGACGGTCGTCGCGAGGACGGTCAGTCGGCGTTCAGCGTCAGTTCCAACAACGGCTTGCGGCCGTTCTTCAATGAAGTCTACGCGTGCATGGCGGCCTTGGGATTGCCCCGCGATACCTTCATGCACGAGATGGGTGTCAGCCAGTTCGAGATCAACCTGCTGCATGGCGATCCATTGCTGCTGGCCGACCAGACGTTCCTGTTCAAGCACCTGCTCAAGGAAGTGGCGCTCAAGCACGGCCTGAGTGTGGTCTGCATGGCCAAGCCGTTGGCGCATACGCCGGGCAGTTCGATGCATATTCACCAGAGCGTGGTCGAGATCGATTCGGGGCGTAACGTATTCAGTGACGAGGCGGGGCAGGAGACGGCCACCTTCCGCCATTTCATTGCCGGTCAGCAGTTGTGCATGGCCGACTTCACCGCGTTGTTTGCGCCGAACGTGAACTCCTATCAGCGCTTGTGCCACCCTTACGCCTCACCGAACAATGCCTGCTGGTCCCACGACAACCGGGCGGCCGGCCTGCGTATCCCGGCCAGTTTGCCGGTGGCCCGTCGGGTCGAGAACCGCCTGCCTGGCGCCGATGCCAACCCGTATCTGGCGATTGCCGCAAGCCTGGCGGCAGGGTTGCATGGCATCGAGAACGCATTGGAGCCGAGCGCACCGATCCAGGGTGAATTCGAAGTGCCGGACAATCTTTCATTGCCGTGTACCTTGCATGCAGCACTTGAGCGTCTGAAACGTAGCCAGTTGGCCAAGGAACTGTTCGGCACGGAATTCATCGAAGGCTACATCGCTTCGAAGACCCTGGAGCTGAGCAGTTTCCATGATGAAATTACGCCCTGGGAACGACGTGTTTTAGCCGCCCAGGCCTGACGATCTGTCGACATCCGGCTATCGTTTAGCGATAGCCGATTCTCACTGCAAGGAGCCGCTCGGAACGCCGATGCGCCAAATCTGGAAATCCTTTCGAGCACTGTATTTCGCCTCGCTGATGATGTTGATCGGCTCGGGCCTGTTGAGTACTTACCTGGGCTTGCGCCTGGCGGCCGACCATGTCGACAGCCTGTGGGTCGGTGCGTTGATGGCCGCCAACTATTTCGGCCTGGTGCTGGGGGGCAAGATCGGTCACCGCTTGATTGCCCGGGTCGGGCATATCCGGGCCTACTCGGCTTGTGCGGGGATCGTCGGTGCGGCGGTGCTCGGCCATGGCCTGGTCGATTGGCTGCCGGCCTGGCTGTTCCTGCGGGTCATCGTGGGTCTGGGCATGATGTGTCAGTACATGGTGATCGAGAGCTGGCTCAATGAGCAGGCCGATGCCAATCAGCGCGGCATGGTATTCAGCGGTTACATGATCGCTTCGTACCTGGGCCTGGTGCTGGGGCAGCTGATTCTGGTCATGCACCCGGCGCTGGGGCTGGAGCTGCTGATGCTGGTCGCCCTGTGTTTTGCCCTGTGCCTGGTGCCTGTGGCCCTGACCCGGCGGATTCACCCTGCACCCTTGCATCCTGCACCGATGGAGCCACGGTTCTTTATCAAGCGTGTCCCGCAATCATTGAGTACGGTGCTCGGGGCGGGCCTGATTGTCGGTTCGTTCTACGGTCTGGCGCCGCTGTATGCCTCGCAGCAAGGGTTGTCCACGGAGCAGGTCGGTCTGTTCATGGGTAGCTGCATTTTTGCCGGGCTGCTGGTGCAGTGGCCGTTGGGCTGGCTGTCCGACCGCTACGACCGGGCGGTGCTGATCCGCAGTTTCGCGTTCAGCCTGGCACTGGCCGCACTGCCGCTGGCGATCATGCCGCAGGTGCCGCTGGAGGTATTGTTCATCGCCGGCTTCCTCTGCTCGCTGGTGCAGTTCTGCCTGTATCCGTTGGCGGTGGCGTTCTCCAATGACCACGTCGAAGGTGATCGCCGGGTGTCCCTGACGGCGATGTTGCTGGTGACCTACGGTGTGGGTGCGAGTATCGGGCCGCTGGTGGCAGGTGTGCTGATGAAGCTGTTCGGCAGCCAGATGCTTTATGCCTTCTTCAGTTTCTTCGCCTTGGTGCTGGTGTGGCGGATTCGCCCGAAAGCGGTGACCAACCTGCATCAGGTCGACGACGCACCGCTGCATCACGTGGCCATGCCGGACAATATGACGAGTTCGCCACTGGTGGCCTGCCTCGACCCGCGTGTTGATGAACAGGTGGTGCAGGATCAGATGCACACTCCGGTGAGTACCGGGCCTGAGCCAGAACCAGAAGCCGTCACCGAAACTGAAACCGATCAGCCGCCGCAAGACCCTGATACAGGGCGGGACCCTAACTTCAGCGAGGCCAGGCCTTAAAGCCGGGCACAAAAAAAACGGGCAGTCACCGCAAGGGACTGCCCGTTTTTTGTGGAGGCTCTATCAGATGTCGTCTTTGTCGAAGCGGCGCGCTTCTCGTTGCAACTGGTAGACGAAGCGTTCGACCTGACGCTGCACCAGTCCGCTCATGTTGTGGAAGCGAACGCCGGCGAAGGTGGTGGAGATCTTTTCTTCAAAGTGCAGATAACGCAACTCGACCGGAGCAGTCATCTTGCCAAAGGGCAGGTCGGCGCTGAAGCGGTCGTACACCTGGCCCAGTTGCAGGCTGCCCGTGATGTCGCCGTCGAAACGCAGTTTGCAGCCGGTAGCGGAAATATCCAGCAGCTTGCCGCTGATGGGGGCCTTGAGTTTTTCGCCGTCGAGATTGACGTTGACCAGTTGTGCCAGCTTCAGTGCCGCGCGGAACGCATTGCGGCGCTGGTGGTACACCACTTCATCGGGCAGGGCGCCGCGATAGCAGCGGCTGCCACCGGATTCGTCGATCTTCAATTGGCCGTTGCTTTCCCAGGCAATGCGCACACCTTCGTGGAAGCCTTCGACCCTGAAAGGTTCGCCCGCCATCAGGTAGCGCTCGCCATCACGAGGGATCATTTCGTCCAGGGCAATCATGTTGCTGTCACGGTCCAGATCCACCAGATAGCTCTGGAAGCGCTGGCTGCGCTCGTGGAACGTGATGATCAGCGGGTCATGGCTTTCGAGCAGCTGGCGCAGGTTGCTGGAGATTTCCAAGGGCGTGGAGAGCACCTTGGGTGGCTGCGGAGCATCATCCACGGATAAGGCATTGGACACGGTTAATCAATCTCCAGGCAAAATTTGACTACGGCTGGCCAGCATTCTGCCAGCATCTTTCGCGTCTTGGATAGAGCGGGCTCATTGAGCGGCCTAAGCCTGACTGAGGGGGCGCGGCTTAGCAAGCTTGGAGAATGTTCCGCTGGCATCGTAAAGCGCCGGAGTTTCACCGCCTGTAAGGATTTTCAGCTGGGTGGCCGTAGCGGCCTGCTGAGTGAGGATCGACTGGCCGTTGTTGGCGTTGATGGCCTGGCACTGGGCCAGGAGATCGGTCAGCACGTCACTTTGCGCCAGCAACTGGTCGCCAATGCTCGACTGGCTGGCCAGTTGCTCCAGCCCGCCGCGGTTGGTCGGCAGGTTGAGGCTGGCGAGGATTTCACTGCGCTTGCGGCCATGCTGTTCGAGCAGGACGACCAATGCCTGTTTCTGCGCCAGGATGCCCTCGAGCAATGGCATGTCACGGCCATGCAAGGCGAGGGATTCGGTCTGCAGTAATTCCAGCAGATGTTGCGCTGGAGCAAAGTCGTCGGTGATCAGTTGCAGTAAATGAGTGTCGTGCATGGCTGGCCTTGGGTTTTAAGCGTCCAAAAGCCTGGCGCCGGCGGTGGCCTAGCGCTGGGCTTCGAAGTTGAGCAGTTTGCTGGCTACACGGTTGCTGTCGACTTTATAGCTGCCATCGGCAATCGCTGCTTTCAACTCGGCCACGCGGGCTTTGTCGACGGCAGGCTGATCGCGCAGCTTGTCAGTGACCTTCTGCAACTGTTGAGCCTCATTGCTGAGATGTACCGATTCCCCGCTGTTGACGGTACCGGCCTGTTCGGCCGCGGATTCCAGCGGCGCGGTTTTGCCGGCTTCGGCGCTTTCCTTGCTGGCGCTGGTACGTGTACTGCCCGTAAGGGGCGAGGAGCTGTTCAAACGGCTGAAATCGATGACCATGATAAAAAACCTCTGGGAATTTGGACGCTTGCCATGGTTTCGGCCATTCCCTGGAAAACTTTAGGCTCATTTTCAATGAACCTCGCGCGCGTCAGCGCTTGCCCTGCATGGAGCACAGTCTAGGGAACAGCCGCGGCAAGCGCCACATTCCGATGAGCAGAGCGCCTTACATGGACACTTCCACCTGCCCCGGCGCCATGACCTGCGCCTTGATGACTCGCTGGGAGTTGAGGTTTTTCACCCGGATCTGTTCGCTCAGGCTGCCGTTCGACAGGGCTTCGCCGGGCATGCGCACGCTGAGCGTACCGCTGCGGGCGGTAATCACCACCTGATCACCCTTGCGGATCACCTCGGCCTGTTCGATATGCACCAGGGTAATCACCTGGTCGGTGACCATTGGTCGGGTCAATCGCTGCCCGATCGCCTGGTCGAGGGACGTCAGGTAGCCCTGGCTGATCAGGCTGATATCGCGCTCGCGCAGCACCACATCTCCGGGCTCGACAATGGCGGCGCGACGCAGTGGCCGGGCGGTGGTCACGACATCGCGAAACAGGCGGACTTGAGCGGGTACGAACACAGTCCAGGGGGAGGCGCCCTCGCAGCGGACCTTGACCGTGACCCGTCCCAGCGGCTTGGGACTCTCGAGGGTTGCTGTCAATTCCTTGTCGCACATGGGCATGTGCATGCGCGGGTCGAGCGGGTTGACCTGGATCTCGTAGCGACCTTCCGTTTGACTGGTTGCCAGATAGTCTTCTACGGTGAATTCAAGAAAGCCCTGAGTGACGCCGATAAGCATGTCAGGCAAGGTAACCGCGTCAGCAAGGGCAGGGGTGCCAGCGTTGAACAGGCAAACAGCCGCCAGCACGCCCAGCAATTTGCGATAGGGTGTGGTCAGGCGTCGAAAAAATGTCGGTTCTGTGTTCATAACGATTAAAAAAGCAAGCGCCGTGCCGTTTAGTGATGAAGGCGCGTCGCAACAACACTTGGCGTTGGTGTAGGAGTCTGGGCATGGCTGGTGTAATGGATTCGGTAAACCAGCGCACGCAACTGGTGGGGCAGAATCGCCTTGAGCTGTTGTTGTTCCGTCTCGACGGCCAGCAGCTGTACGGGATCAACGTATTCAAGGTTCGGGAGGTGCTGCAATGCCCTCAGCTGACGTTGATGCCCAAGTCCAGTCCTGTCGTGTGCGGCGTGGCGAACATCCGGGGGGCGACCATTCCGATCCTTGATCTGGCGATGGCGACCGGCTCCGGTGCGTTGAAGGACAAGAACAATCCGTTCGTGATCATCACGGAGTACAACACCAAGACCCAGGGTTTCCTGGTGCGCTCGGTGGAGCGCATCGTCAACATGAACTGGGAGGAGATCCATCCGCCACCCAAGGGCACCGGACGCGATCACTACCTCACGGCGGTGACGCGGGTCGACAATCAGTTGGTGGAAATCATCGATGTCGAGAAGGTGCTCGCGGAAGTGGCACCTACGCCGGAAGCGATTTCCGTCGGCGTGGTGGATGTCGAAACCCAGCACAAGGCGCTTTCGTTGCGCGTGCTGACGGTCGACGACTCCTCGGTGGCGCGCAAGCAGGTCACGCGTTGCCTGCAAACGGTCGGCGTCGAAGTGGTGGCGTTGAACGATGGTCGGCAAGCGCTGGACTACCTGCGCAAACTGGTCGACGAGGGCAAGAAGCCGGAAGAAGAGTTCCTGATGATGATCTCCGACATCGAGATGCCGGAGATGGACGGGTACACCCTGACGGCGGAAATCCGCAACGACCCGCGCATGCAAAAGCTTCATATCATCCTGCATACTTCGTTGTCGGGGGTATTCAATCAGGCGATGGTCAAGAAAGTCGGTGCCGATGACTTCCTGGCCAAGTTCCGTCCTGATGACCTGGCATCCCGGGTAGTCGACCGGATCAAAGCAGCAGATATCAGCTAGGGGCCTGCGCCCCTGGCAGTCAACACGATTTAAGAGGCGGCATCATTGTCTACGGGTAATTTGGATTTCGAACAGTTCCGGGTATTCCTGGAAAAAGCCTGTGGCATTTTGCTCGGTGAAAACAAGCAGTACCTGGTCTCCAGCCGTCTCAACAAACTGATGGAACAGCAAGGCATCAAGTCTTTGGGTGAGCTGGTTCAGCGCATGCAGACCCAGCCGCGCAGCGGTTTGCGCGAACAGGTGGTGGATGCAATGACCACCAACGAAACCCTGTGGTTTCGTGACACCTACCCGTTTGAAGTCTTGAAGAACAAGGTCCTGCCCGAAGCGATCAAGGCCAGCCCCGGCCAGCGCCTGCGTATCTGGTCGGCGGCGTGCTCGTCGGGCCAGGAACCGTATTCGCTGTCGATGTCCATCGACGAGTTCGAACGGGTCAACATGGGCCAGTTGAGGATGGGCGTACAGATCGTTGCCACCGACCTGTCCGGCACCATGCTGAACAACTGCAAGACCGGCGAGTACGACAGCCTGGCCATCGGCCGCGGTCTGTCGCCCGAGCGCCTGCAGCGTTATTTCGACCCGAAAGGGCCGGGACGCTGGGCGATCAAGGCGCCGATCAAGAGCCGGGTGGAGTTCCGTTCGTTCAACCTGCTGGACAGTTACGCGGGCCTCGGCAAGTTCGACATCGTGTTCTGCCGCAACGTGCTGATCTACTTCTCCGCCGAGGTGAAGAAGGACATCCTGTTGCGCATCCACAGCACGTTGAAGCCGGGTGGATACCTGTTCCTCGGTGCTTCCGAAGCGTTGAACGGTTTGCCGGATCATTACCAGATGGTCCAGTGCAGCCCGGGGATCATTTACCAGGCGAAATGATTTCGCTGCTGTTGTCAAAAAACGGGAGTCCTCAGGGACTCCTTTTTTTATGCCTGCAAATGATCATTTGAAATCACCACACCCCTTGTGGGAGCGGGCTTGCCCGCGAAGGCGTCGTGTCAGTCGATATCAACTTTGCCTGACACACCGCTTTCGCGGGCAAGCCCGCTCCCACAGGGTCAGTTGGTGTCTTCGTAAGCGGTGCCAAGCGGCAGAAAAGCGGCAGGCGGCGGAAAACCGTTGCCGCTTTTCTGGCATTGCCGCCTTGCCATGTCCGGCAAAGCCCCGGTTTCCGGGCTTTTTTGAATTGGCATGGGGCTTGCTAAGTTGATCCTACGAAAAATCAGGTCACCCGAAGGTTTCCCGACATGAGCATCAGCTTCGATAAAGCGCTCGGTATCCACGAACAAGCCCTGGGCTTCCGCGCCCAGCGTGCCGAAGTCCTGGCCAACAACATCGCCAACGCCGATACCCCGAACTACAAGGCTCGGGACCTGGACTTCTCGAAAGTGCTCGCCGAGCAGAACGAGAAAACCAAAAACGGCACCTTCGCCTTGAACATGACCAACAACCGTCATATCGAAGCTGAAGGTCTGGGCAATGGCGACGAATCGTTGCTGTATCGCACGCCGATGCAACCGTCGATCGACCAGAACACCGTGGACGCTCAGCTGGAACAGTCGAACTACGCGGAAAACGCGGTCAACTTCCAGGCCAGCTTCACCCTGCTCAACAGCAAATTCAAAGGGCTGGTGTCAGCCCTGCGCGGAGAGTAAGCCTTGTCTCTATCCAGTGTTTTCAACATTGCCGGTAGCGGCATGAGTGCGCAGACCACGCGTTTGAACACCGTCGCTTCGAACATCGCCAACGCCGAGACCGTCTCGTCGAGCATCGACCAGACCTACCGCGCGCGTCACCCGGTGTTCGCCACCATGTTCCAGGGCGGCCAGAGCGGCGGCAGCGACTCGCTGTTCCAGAACCAGGACGCCGCCGGCCAAGGCGTGCAGGTGCTGGGTGTGGTCGAAGACCAGAGCAATCTCGAGGCGCGCTACGAGCCGAACCATCCGGCCGCCGATGCCAAGGGCTACGTCTACTACCCGAACGTCAACGTGGTTGAAGAAATGGCCGACATGATTTCCGCGAGCCGTTCGTTCCAGACCAACGCCGAAATGATGAACACCGCCAAAACCATGATGCAGAAAGTCCTGACCCTCGGTCAGTGATAAGGGGCGACTCAGATGAGTGTTACCGATTCCACCAGTGGTTTGAGCCTCAACGACATCCTGGCCAACTCTTCGATCAAGACCAACACCACGACTGACGGCCTCGCCTCGGCAGCCGGCAGCGCATCGGGCAACCAGGCCCTGGGCAAGGATGCGTTCCTGCAGTTGCTGGTGACCCAGTTGAAAAACCAGAACCCGCTGGAACCTCAGGACAACGGTGCGTTCGTGGCCCAGCTGGCGCAGTTCAGCAGCCTGGAAGGCATCACCACGCTCAACGACACCGTGAGCGGCCTGGCCAGCAACTACAACTCGTCCCAGGCCTTGCAGGCGTCGTCGCTGGTCGGCCGTTCGGTCATCGCGCCGGGCGACAAGGCTGTGGTCGATACCACCAAGAGCCTCAGCGGCACGGTGGTGGTGCCGTCTTCGGTGGCGTCCGCCACCCTGAAGATCACCGATTCAACCGGCAAGACCGTGCGCACCATCGACCTCGGTTCGCAGAAGGCCGGCAACGCCAGCTTCATCTGGGACGGCAAGAACGATGCGGGTGAGACGGTACCTGCGGGCACCTACACCTTCGGCGCCACGACCACGATCGATGGCAAGTCCGTCGCGTTGATCACCAACCTGCCCGCGACCGTCAACAGCGTGACCATCAGCCAGACCGGCGGTGAGTTGATGCTCAATCTGGCCGGGCTGGGCAGCGTTGCCCTGTCCAAAGTACAAACCATTGGTATGTAAAGCCGACTAACCCGGCATAAAGGAGTGGATGATGTCTTTCAATATCGGCCTTAGCGGTCTCTTTGCAGCCAACAAACAACTGGACGTGACCGGCAACAACATCGCCAACGTCGCGACCACCGGTTTCAAGTCGTCCCGTGCAGAATTCGAAGACGTGTACTCGGCGACCCGCCTGGGCACCGGCAGCAAGACCGTCGGCAACGGCGTGCGCCTGGCCAACGTTTCCCAGCAGTTCACCCAGGGTGACGTGAGCAACACCGGCAACGTGCTCGACATGGGTATCCAGGGCAACGGTTTCTTTGTCCTGAGCAACAACGGTTCGCTGACCTACACCCGTGCCGGTACGTTCAAGACCGACAAGGACGGCTACGTCACCAACAGCGACGGTACTGCCCGCTTGCAAGGCTACGGTGTGGATTCCAGCGGCAAGATCGTCAACGGCGTGCTGACCGACCTGCGGATCGACACCTCCAACCTGGCGCCGAAGTCCACCAGCAACGTGTCGTCGACGATCAACCTGAACTCCACGTCGCCGGTGATCGACCAGACGGTTGCGGCCAACAAGTTCGACCCGTCCAAGACCGAGACCTTTACCAAGTCGTTCAGTACCCCGATTTTCGATACTCAGGGTAACCAGCACACCATGGATCAATACATGGTCAAGACGGGCGCGAACACCTGGGATACCTACACCCTGATCGATGGTCGCAACCCCGATGGCAGTGATCCAAAGGTTACCGCTCCGATTGCTTCGACCATGTCGTTCGATGCCACCGGCAAACTGACTTCGGTCAGCACACCTGTGACGCCGCCAACCACGCCACCGACTTCGGTGATCAGCAGTGACCTGAAGATCACCAACTGGACTCCGGGCAGTGTCACCAATGGTGTCTGGACTGCAAACGGCGCAGCAGCCGATCCGGCTGGCTTGACCATCGCGATGGCCAACACCACCCAGTTCAACGCTGACACCGCGCGTTCGATTCCATCGCAGAACGGTTATGCCACTGGCCAGATCACCAACCTGACCATCGACGGCAGCGGTGTGCTGCTGGCCAACTTCAGCAACAACCAGACCAAGCCGATCGGCCAGATTTCCCTGGCCAGCTTCACCAACGAGCAAGGCCTGCAGCCGGTAGGCGGCTCCAGCTGGAAAGAAACCTACACCTCGGGCATCCCGGGCTACGATGCGCCGCAGACTGGCACCCTGGGTTCGATCGTTTCCAATTCCCTGGAAGAGTCCAACGTCAACCTGACCAATGAACTGGTTGACCTGATCAAGGGACAGAGCAACTACCAGGCGAACGCCAAGACCATTTCTACCGAGAGCACCATCATGCAGACCATCATTCAGATGGCTTAATGCTGGGCGGCGCTGCATAAAAAGCCCCTCGAGAGAGGGGCTTTTTTGTGGGTGCAAGATACAGATCAAAAGATCGCAGCCTCGCTTCGCTCGACAGCTCCTACATTGAAATGCCATCCCTGTAGGAGCTGTCGAGCGAAGCGAGGCTGCGATCTTTTTCATGGGCAAAAGAAAAACCCCCGATAAACCAGAGGCTCATCGGGGGTCTCGAGTAAGCGCCTTGCGGCGCTTGTCGGCTCAGCTTATTGGCAAGCTTCGCAATCCGGCTCGTCGATGGCGCAAGCCTTTGGCACTGGAGCAGGGCCGGCAGGCGCTGCCAGGACCGAATCTTCACCGTGGTTGCCGCCGCTGGAAACAGCGTTCAGCTTGCCGGTGTTGATGGTCGACTTCTCGGTGCTGGTCGCGGCCAGGGCACGGAGGTAGTAAGTGGTTTTCAGGCCACGGTACCAGGCCATGCGGTAGGTCACGTCCAGCTTCTTGCCCGAAGCGCCGGCGATGTACAGGTTCAGCGACTGAGCCTGGTCGATCCACTTCTGACGACGGCTGGCAGCGTCGACGATCCACTTGGTGTCCACTTCGAAGGCAGTCGCATAGAGCTCTTTGAGTTCTTGCGGAATGCGCTCGATCTGCTGCACCGAACCGTCGTAGTACTTCAGGTCGTTGATCATGACCGAGTCCCACAGGCCGCGAGCCTTGAGGTCGCGAACCAGGTACGGGTTGATCACGGTGAATTCGCCCGACAGGTTCGATTTCACATACAGGTTCTGGTAGGTCGGTTCGATCGACTGCGATACGCCGGTGATGTTGGCGATGGTCGCGGTCGGTGCGATGGCCATGATGTTGGAGTTACGAATGCCTTTCTGTACACGGGCGCGAACCGGTGCCCAGTCCAGGGTTTCGTTCAGGTCGACATCGATGTACTTCTGGCCACGGGCCTCGATCAGGATCTGTTGCGAATCCAGCGGCAGGATGCCTTTGGACCACAGCGAACCCTGGAACGTCTCGTACGAGCCGCGCTCGTCGGCCAGGTCGCAGGAAGCCTGGATCGCGTAGTAGCTGACCGCTTCCATCGACTTGTCGGCGAACTCGACGGCAGCGTCGGAACCGTAAGGGATGTGCTGCAGGTACAAGGCGTCCTGGAAGCCCATGATGCCCAGGCCCACTGGACGGTGCTTGAAGTTGGAGTTCTTCGCTTGCGGCACCGAGTAGTAGTTGATGTCGATCACGTTGTCGAGCATGCGCACGGCAGTGTTCACGGTGCGTTGCAGCTTGGCGGTGTCCAGCTTGCCGTCGACGATGTGGTTCGGCAGGTTGATCGAGCCCAGGTTGCAAACGGCGATCTCGTCCTTGTTGGTGTTCAAGGTGATCTCGGTGCACAGGTTCGAGCTGTGGACCACGCCGACGTGCTGCTGCGGGCTGCGCAGGTTGCACGGGTCCTTGAAGGTCAGCCACGGGTGGCCGGTTTCGAACAGCATGGACAGCATTTTGCGCCACAGGTCTTTGGCCTGGATGGTCTTGAACAGCTTGACCTTGCCCGGGTACTCGGTCAGGGCCTCGTAGTACTCGTAGCGTTCTTCGAAGGCCTTGCCGGTCAGGTCGTGCAGGTCCGGCACTTCGGATGGCGAGAACAGGGTCCACTTGCCGTCATCGAAGACACGCTTCATGAACAGGTCAGGGATCCAGTTGGCGGTGTTCATGTCGTGGGTACGACGACGGTCGTCACCGGTGTTCTTACGGAGTTCGATGAACTCTTCGATGTCCATGTGCCAGGTTTCCAGGTAGGCACAGACAGCGCCTTTGCGCTTGCCACCCTGGTTAACGGCAACGGCGGTGTCGTTGACGACTTTGAGGAACGGAACCACGCCCTGGGATTTGCCGTTGGTGCCCTTGATGTACGAACCCAGCGCACGAACCGGCGTCCAGTCGTTGCCCAGGCCGCCCGCGAATTTCGACAGCATGGCGTTGTCGTGGATCGCGTGGTAGATGCCCGACAGGTCATCCGGCACGGTGGTCAGGTAGCAGCTCGACAGCTGTGGACGCAGGGTGCCGGCGTTGAACAGGGTCGGGGTCGAAGCCATGTAGTCGAAGGACGACAACAGGTTGTAGAACTCGATGGCACGGGCTTCGCGGTCTTTCTCTTCGATCGCCAGGCCCATGGCCACGCGCATGAAGAAGATCTGCGGCAGTTCGAAACGCACGCCATCCTTGTGGATGAAGTAACGGTCGTACAGGGTTTGCAGGCCCAGGTAGGTGAATTGCTGGTCGCGCTCGTGGTTGATCGCCTTGCCCAGTTTTTCCAGGTCGAAGGAGGCCAGCTCAGGGTTCAGCAGCTCGTATTCGATACCCTTGGCGATGTAGGCCGGCAGCGCCTTGGCGTACAGGTCGACCATCTCGTGGTGGGTGGCGCTTTCGGCGACGCCGAGGAAGCCCAGGCCTTCGGCACGCAGGGTGTCCATCAGCAGGCGGGCGGTCACGAACGAGTAGTTAGGCTCGCGCTCGACCAGGGTACGGGCAGTCATCACCAGGGCGGTGTTGACGTCGGTCAGGGCCACGCCGTCGTACAGGTTCTTCAGGGTTTCGCGCTGGATCAAGTCGCCGTCGACTTCTTCCAGGCCTTCGCACGCTTCGGTGACGATGGTGTTCAGGCGGCCCATGTCCAGCGGCGCCAGGCTGCCGTCGGCACGGCTGATGCGGATCGACGGGTGCGCTTGTACCGGCTCTTCGGTGGTACGAACGGCACGTTCCTTGGAACGGGCATCACGGTAGATCACGTAGTCGCGAGCGACTTTCTGCTCGCCGGCACGCATCAGGGCCAGTTCGACCTGGTCCTGGATTTCTTCGATGTGGATGGTGCCGCCCGATGGCATGCGACGCTTGAAGGTCGCGGTGACCTGTTCGGTCAGGCGGGCAACGGTGTCGTGGATTCGCGACGAGGCAGCAGCGGTGCCGCCTTCAACTGCGAGAAACGCTTTGGTGATGGCGACGGTGATTTTGTCATCGGTGTAGGGAACGACAGTGCCGTTACGCTTGATCACGCGCAGTTGGCCAGGCGCGGTGGCGGACAGATCCGAATTCGAATCAGCGGCCTGCGGCAAGGTGCCCTGCGGGTTCTCGCGAGTTGTGTCGGTTTGCATGGGGGAGTGTCTCCACATTCTCTATGTTTGTTTGGGCACCATCACGGTGCCCACCGTTCCGTCCTGAAGCACTACAACCGGCGAGCGCCGGGCATAACAACTTCGGGACAGTAGGAAGGGGGCTTTATGGGGCGCCGCTTCCATGCCGAAGTCTTTGGTCTCACGCCTTGGGCCTGAAACCTTGGTCCTTTGCAGGTGACAGTTGGGACTGCAACACCCGTACCGTTTTCACCACTCGGGGCCGAAACACAGTAGCCATCCGCATGCGCGGTTTGGTCTTTCGAAAATACGTCTGGTTCAACCGGACAGAGGCAATAAAAGCGCTTGAAATTGGTGTCTGGTTTGTGTTTGGTTTTTTGCGCAAAACCCTATATCTAGGGTTTTTTTAGCGCCGGGGTACAAGATAATGCGTTTTAGGGGGGGATTGCAACGTACTACCTGTGGATAAACCTGTGCGTAAATTGTGTGTGAAAGAGGGAACCGGCGTGTAGGCCGCGACGCTGCTGGACCGGACCTTTTTTCAGCGATTTTCCACGATCGAAAACGCTCGGTCGGATTTTTAAGGGCGCGAACCCTATCACAAAAAAACGCATTGTCCGAACGCATTTACCCGCTTGTGTTCTCGACGGACGGCGTTTATACATTCGGCCCAGCGTGTATACATATTTATCCCCCCGAATCATTACAAAAAGACGGGCGGATCCTTCCTTATTAGTGTTTTTGGCAAGCAGAGGTCACCCGTGGAGCAAGAAGCCTGGCAGGTATTGATTGTGGAGGACGACCAGCGACTGGCCGAACTGACCCGCGATTACCTGGAAGCCAATGGCCTGCGTGTGTCGATCGAAGGGAATGGTGCCCTCGCTGCGAACCGCATTATCAAGGAACAACCGGACCTGGTGATTCTCGACCTGATGCTCCCCGGTGAAGATGGCCTGAGCATTTGCCGCAAGGTCCGCGCCCGTTATGACGGCCCGATCCTGATGCTCACCGCCCGCACCGATGATACCGACCAGATTCTCGGCCTTGACCTGGGGGCTGACGACTACGTCTGCAAACCGGTACGCCCGCGCCTGCTGCTGGCGCGCATCCAGGCCCTGCTGCGCCGTAGCGAAACACCCGAAGTCGCCCCGGAAAAACAGCGGCGACTGCAGTTCGGCCCGCTGATCGTCGACAACGCCTTGCGCGAAGCCTGGTTGCAGGGCAACGGCATCGAGCTGACCAGCGCCGAATTCGATTTGCTCTGGCTGTTGGTGGCCAATGCCGGGCGCATTCTCTCCCGGGAAGAGATCTTCACTGCGCTGCGAGGTATCGGTTATGACGGTCAGGATCGCTCCATCGATGTGCGCATCTCGCGCATCCGTCCCAAGATCGGCGATGACCCGGAGCATCCACGGCTGATCAAGACCGTGCGCAGCAAAGGCTATCTGTTCGTTCCCGAGGCTTGCGTAGACCAGACCCTGTGAACTCGATCTTCCTGCGTATCTATGGCGGCATGTGTGCCGCGCTGATTCTGGTGGCGGTGCTCGGTGTGCTGGCCTTGCACCTGCTCAATCAGGTGCGCAGCGAGCAATACCGCGAGCGCCTGGCCCATGGCACGTTTTCGCTGATGGCCGACAACCTGCAACCGATGAACCAGACCGAGCGCCATCGGGCCTTGCTGGTGTGGGAGCGCTTGCTGGGCATTCCGCTGGCACTGAAAACCTTTACCGAGACTGACCTGGACCTTACCCAGCGCACTCGTGTGTTGCGCGGCCAGGCATTGGTGGAACAGACCGGCCCGCACGCGGCGAAGGTCTACAAGCTGGTCAGCGACAAGGAACAGTTGATGCTGACCGGGGAAGTGCAGCAGATCAGCGAGCAACTGGCCCGGGCGACCATCTACCTGTTGACCGATGAGCTGGTGCGCACCCCCGTAGCCGATCAGCCCATGCGCCTGGCGCACTTGAAGCAAGACAAGGGCTTTGGCTTCGACCTGCGCCTGGTCACGGTTGATGAGGCGGACATGGACGAAGACCAGAGCCGCCGGGTGTCCGAGGGCGACACCGTGATGGCGCTGGGCAAGGAAGGCGACTCGATCCGGGTGTTTGCCGGCATGGTCGGCACGCCGTGGGTCCTGGAAATCGGCCCGTTGTATCAGATGAATCCTTATCCCCCGCAATGGCTGGTGCTGATCGCCGCACTGGGCCTGACGCTGATCGGTTTGATCGTTTATCTGTTGGTGCGCCAGCTCGAGCGCCGTTTGCGTGGCCTGGAGGCAGCCGCCACGCGCATTGCCCAGGGCAGCCTGGAAACCCGTGTGCCGGCGCGCGGCGCGGACTCGGTGGGACGGCTGGCTTCGGCGTTCAACGGCATGGCCGAGCACTTGCAGCAGTTGTTGGCGATCCAGCGCGAACTGGTGCGCGCGGTGTCCCACGAATTGCGCACGCCGGTGGCGCGCCTGCGCTTTGGCCTGGAGATGATCGGCACGGCCACCACGCCGCAAGCCCTGGAAAAATACTGCCAGGGCATGGACAACGACATCGAGGATCTCGACCGGCTGGTGGACGAGATGCTGACCTACGCGCGCCTTGAGCAGGGTTCTCCGGCACTGAACTTCCAGCGGATCGATCTGGATGCCTTGGTCAACCAGGTGATTGAGGAGCTGGCGCCGTTGCGTGCCGACGTCACGGTACAGCGGGGGTTGTGCCTGTCGGCCGCCGATAACGACGATGCCTGGGTCGAGGCCGAACCGCGTTATCTGCACCGGGCGATCCAGAACCTGGTGAGCAACGCCATGCGCCATGCGCAATCACGGGTGACCATCAGCTATCAGGTGGGGCAGCAACGTTGCCGGGTGGATATCGAGGATGACGGGCCGGGGGTGCCGGAGTCGGCGTGGGAGAAGATCTTCACACCGTTCTTGCGTCTGGACGACAGCCGCACCCGTGCGTCTGGCGGGCATGGGTTGGGGTTGTCGATCGTGCGGCGCATCATCCATTGGCATGACGGGCGTGCGTTGATAGGCAAGAGCAAGAGTCTGGGTGGGGCGTGTTTCAGCCTGAGCTGGCCGCGCAATCAGGAGAAGCGTTGAGCCTTGTGTTGTCTGTTCGGTCCTCATCGCGAGCAGGCTCGCTCCCACAGGGATTTGTGGTGTGACCTAGATCCAATGTGGGAGCGAGCCTGCTCGCGATGAGGGCCTGACAGGCGCCGAAAAACCTCAGGCCTTGATACTGACCAGACTCAACAACTGCCCATCCTTGACCCCGAACTGCGCATCCAGCTCGGTGCCGTTGCGCCATTCGCGGGACAAATCCGTGAGCAGTCGCAACCGCACCTCACCCGACTCACGCCATTCCAGCACTTCGGCGTGTTCGAAATAAAACCGTTGCTGAACGATCGGATAGAGTGCCTTGAACAGGCTTTCCTTGACCGAGAACGTCAGGGTCACCAGCAACGCCCGTTGCTCGCGAGGGCCAAGCGCCATGCGCTGTAGCTCCGGCGGGTTGAGGATTTCCCCGGCCAGGCGTTCGGCGCGTTCGACATTGAGCAGGTTTTCCAGGTCCATGCCCAAGCCGCGCCAATGGCTTTTGTTCGCGACAATCGCCGCGGCCCGGCCCGTGCTATGGGTGATCGAACCCGTGATATGAGCAGGCCAGACCGGTGCCCGGTCTTCACCAATGGCCGGAATGACGCTCAAGCCTTCCAGGCGCTGTAACGCGGCCCGGGCACACACCCGCCCGGCGAGAAACTCCGCCTGCCGTTTGGCGACAGAGCGCTGAATGCTCGCCGGCACTTCCACAGCACTGCGCTGAAAGTCATCGCTGGCCAGTCGGGCGCTATCGAAGTGAGTGCTCAACAGGACCGTATCGGGCAGCACGAACGGCAGCGGCCAGTGGTCATCGAGGGGGGTGCAGCAGGCGGGCAGTGCTGGATTCATGTCGGCATTTTGCCGGGTTGCATTGGGTCTGGGTAGTGCAAAGCTTCAGATTGGTGTTGCCGCCTTCGCGAGCAGGCTCGCTCCCACAGTGGATTTGTGTCGCTTGCACAATTCCTGTGGGAGCGAGCCTGCTCGCGAAGCGGTCTACCGGTTCAGCCAAAGATCTTTTTGAAGAACGCCTGCATGTCCGCCCACGATTTTTCATCGGCGGCCTTGTTGTAGCCAATGTCCGGTCCGCCATGATCGCCATGGCTCAACCGATCGGCATCCGGATTGGTGAACCCATGCTTGGCGCCGTCGAGGCTGACGAATGTGTAGTCGGCGCCGGCCTTGTCCATCTCGCTCTTGAAAGCCGTGATGTTTTCCGGGGTGACGATGCTGTCCAGCGCCCCGTGTTCCACCAGAATCTTCGCCTTGACGCTGCCCGGCGTTGCCGGCGTCTGGGTCGCCAACGCGCCATGGAAACTCACCACGCCTGCCAATGGCACGCCCTGTCTGGCGGCATTGAGCACCACGGCACCGCCGAAGCAGTAGCCGATGGCGGCTATTTTATGCGGATCGGTCTGCGGTTGTTTTTTCAACAGGTCGAGCCCGGCCTGAAACCTCGCGCTCGACACGGCACTGTCTTTTGCCACGGCTTGCATGAAGGCCATGGCGTCTTTGGGGTGCTCGGTATTTTTGCCGTCACCGTACATGTCGATGGCCAGGGCGCTGTAGCCCAGGCCGGCGAGATCCCGGGCGCGGCGCTTGGCGTAGTCGTTCAGGCCCCAGAACTCATGCACCACCACGACCCCGGGGCGCGGGCCCTTGAGGGTGTCGTCGTAGGCGTAGTAGCCCATCATTTTCGTGCCGTCGGCACTTTGGTAGGGGATTTCCCGGGTCTGGATGGCAGCCTGGCTGAGCCCGCTCAAGGCCAGCAGGAAGACAGCGAAGAACATGCGCATGGTCGGATCTCCTGTTGAAACGTGTCGAAACATTCGGGAAAGGGCGGTTCAGCCCAGGTTCAGAGTGCGTTCAGGGGGAGTTCAGGGCGCGGTGCGTAACCTTGCCTCGTACCCCAAAAACAAACGGCACATAAGGAAATTCCCCAATGACTGCATTCAAAAAACTGCTTCTGGCATTCACGGTTCTGGGCGCAAGCACCGCAGCCTTCGCCTCCAACGACAACTTCGCCAGCCTTACTCTTGGACAGACCAGCGACAAGATCAAAAAATCCCACGCCCTGAACGACAACCTCAATCACCCGAACGCCGATGGTGTGATCGGCAAGGACACCACCTGGGGTGTTCGTCTGGGCCAGCAGAATAATCAGGGCCGTTACTACGCCACTTACGACAACGTGTCGGGCTCGCACAACGGCATTAAACTGCGTCAGGAAAACCTCCTGGGCAGCTACGATCTGTTCTACCCGGTGGGTGGCAGCACCAAATTGTTCGGCGGCGCCACGGCGGGCCTGACCAAAATGACCCAGGAGTCACCAGGCTTCAGCCGCGACAGCAATATCGGCTACGCCATCGGTGGCCAGGTGGGTGTGCTGCAACAGGTTTCGCAGAACACCTCGGTTGAACTGGGTTACCGTTACCTGCGCAGCAACGCCAGCACCGAGATGAGCGAGCGCGGTGGCAGCAAGCTGGGTTCGCTGGACCTGACCAGCAGCGCCCAGACCTACCTGTCCGCCAACTACGCTTTCTGACAAGCGTTTCGTGAGCGGCCTGCGCCGGATCAGTCCGAGTGACTGATCCGGCGTAGCCATGTTAGCTATTGAGGTGCGACGTTGCGCCTCTGGAGATGTTGATTTGCCCGGGAGAGCGTTATGAAACTGCTGGTCGTCGAAGATGAAGCGTTGCTGCGTCATCACCTGAAAACCCGCCTGACGGAGAGCGGCCATGTGGTCGAGTCCGTGGCCAACGCCGAGGAGGCGCTGTACCAGACCGCGCAATTCAACTTTGACCTGGCGGTGATCGACCTCGGTCTGCCGGGCATGAGCGGGCTCGACCTGATTCGCCAGTTGCGTTCAGGTGGCAAGACCTTCCCGATCCTGATCCTCACTGCGCGCGGCAACTGGCAGGACAAGGTCGAAGGCCTGGCCGCCGGTGCCGACGATTACGTGGTCAAGCCGTTCCAGTTCGAAGAGCTGGAAGCTCGCCTGAACGCCTTGCTGCGCCGCTCCAGCGGTTTCACCCAGTCGACCATCGTTGCCGGTCCCTTGCTGCTGGATCTCAATCGCAAGCAGGCGTCCCTCGACGAACAGCCGCTGGCACTGACCGCGTATGAGTACCGCATTCTCGAATACCTGATGCGCCACCATCAGCAAGTGGTGCCCAAGGACCGCTTGATGGAACAGCTCTACCCGGATGACGACGAGCGTGATCCGAATGTGATCGAGGTGCTGGTCGGCCGTCTGCGCCGCAAACTGGAGGGGCCGGGCGGCTTCAAGCCAATCGACACCGTGCGCGGCCTTGGCTACCTGTTCAATGAGCGTTGCACTTGATCCGTTCGCTGCGCATTCGCTTGATGCTCGCCGCCACGCTGTTGGCGGTGTTGTTCATGCTGGCGTTGCTGCCGGCGATGCAGGGTGCCTTCAGCCTGGCGTTGCAGGACTCCATCGAGCAGCGTCTGGCATCGGACGTGACCACGTTGATCTCCGCCGCTCGAGTCGAGAACAACAGCCTGCAGATGCCGGCGCAATTGCCCGACGAGCGCTTCAATCTCACCGATAGCCGACTGCTCGGCTATATCTATGACCGTGAAGGGCGCCTGGTCTGGCGCTCAAAGGCGACCCGGGAAGAACGCATCAATTACAAGCCACGCTATGACGGACGTGGTAGCGAGTTTGCGCGGATCCGCGAAGCCAACGGCCAGGAATTCTTCGTCTACGACGTCGAGGTCAAGTTGCTCGGCGGCAAAAGTGCAGCCTTCAGCATCGTGGCGTTGCAGCCGGTTCGCGAGTACGAACTGACCCTCGAAGGCTTGCGGGAAAATCTCTATCTGGGTTTTGGTGCGGCACTGCTGGTGCTGTTGGCGTTACTGTGGATCGGCCTGACCTGGGGCTTGCAGGCGTTGCGACGCTTGAGTCAGGAGCTGGACCAGATCGAAGGTGGCACCCGCGAAAGCCTCAGCGAGGAACATCCCCGGGAATTGCTGCGCCTGACCGGTTCCCTCAACCGTTTGCTGCACAGTGAACGTGAGCAGCGCAGTCGCTACCGTGATTCCCTCGACGACCTGGCCCATAGCCTGAAAACGCCGCTGGCGGTGTTGCAGGGCGTCAGTGAAGACATGGCCCAGCGTCCCGAGGATCGCGATCAGGCCTGGGTGCTGCAAACCCAGATCGAGCGCATGAGCCAGCAGATCAGCTACCAGTTGCAGCGCGCCAGCTTGCGCAAGAGCGGTCTGGTACGTCATCAGGTGCACTTGCACCCGGTGTTGAAAAGTCTGTGCGACACGCTGGACAAGGTCTATCGCGACAAGCGCGTGCACGTCGCGTTCGACCTGCCCGACCCGTGCCATGTACCGATCGAGCAGGGCGCTTTACTGGAAATGATGGGTAACCTGCTGGAAAACGCCTATCGGCTGTGCCTCGGCGAAATACGCATCAGCGTGCGTGAAACCCTCAGCGGCACCGAGTTGTGTGTCGAGGACGACGGCCCCGGCGTACCGCTGGATCAGCGCGCACGGATTCTCGAGCGCGGCGAGCGGCTGGACCGTCAGCATCCGGGACAGGGCATCGGCCTGGCGGTGGTCAAGGACATCATCGAGAGCTACAGCGCCCAGCTGACCCTGGGTGATTCACCGATGGGCGGGGCGGCGTTCCGCATTCATTTTCCGGTGGTTTAGCGGTGTTTTATCGGACGCCATCGCGAGCAGGCTCGCTCCCACAGGGATTAGCGGTGAACACTTTTTTGTGAACGACACTGATTAATTGTGGGAGCGAGCCTGCTCGCGAAGAGGCCAGTGAAGACAGCAAAAAAATCGGCCTGGAAATTCAGTGTTCCTGCGCCCGATAAGCCCCCGGTGTCAGCCCGGTCCACTTCTTGAACGCCCGGTGAAACGCCGACGGTTCGGAAAACCCCAATTGCTCGGCGATCTGTTGCAACGACAGGTCAGCGCGGCTCAGGTGGTAAATCGCGATGTCCCGGCGCAACTGGTCCTTCAATTCCTGAAAGCTCGATCCCTCTTCGCGCAAATGCCGGCGCAAGGTTTGCGGGCTGATGTGCAAGTGCGCGGCCACGGCTTCCAGGTCGGGCCAGCGTGAACTGTCGCGGCTGAGTAAGCGCCGCAAGCGGCTGCTCAGGCTGTCGCCGTCATCCGGACGCGAAAGCAGGTTGGCCGGGGAGTGCTCAAGAAAATGCTTGAGGGTGCGCTCATCCTGCAACAGCGGCATGGCCAGGTAGCGGCTGTGAAACAACAGGCTGCTCTGGGGGCGTGAAAACTCAAGCGGGCAGGAAAACAGCAGGTCGTACTCGGCACCGTGTTCCGGTCGCGGGTAGCTGAACGTGGCCTGTTCCAGGCGAATGCGCTGGCCGATCAGCCAGCTGCCGAAACGGTGCCAGATCACCAGCAGAGCCTCGGTCAGAAAGTGGTCCGGGTCCCAAAGCTGCGAGTCGTCCAGGCTCAGGCGGACCCATTCGTCCTCGTGAGTCAGGGTCAAACGCGGAGCCCCGGGGAATAGGCTATAAAACAATAAGCCGCGATTGAGTGCCTTATCCAGATTGCGGCAGTGGATGACGGCATGACACATCATCGCGAAGCTACCCGGTTTGCTCGGGGCTTGCCCAAAACCCAGGTACTCGTCGTCCAGTGCCAGCCACAAGGCCTTGATCAATTGGGTGAACTGCTCCGGAGCGATGCGCGCCCGCGGTTCGTCCAGCAGCTCGGGGCTGATTCCCAGTTGTTGCAGCAGTCTCGAGTAGTCGTAGCCGTGTCGACGCGCCCCCCCGAGAACGGCGCGGGCGAAATGACTGGCGATGGTGCGTTCGCGCATGGCAGCAGATCTGACCGTTGAGCGACGGATGGTAGCTGCGCGCTGCGGGCATGAACAGGGCGGATATCCGCCAAATTGCAGGACGACTTTTAGTGGAAGGGCGGAAATCCGCCACATGCATGTAACCGTCCGGTGACAGGGAATTTGCTGCGACCCCTGATATCAAAAGGCTTGCAGGTATTTTACGGAAGGTGGCACGGGCCTTGCGATACAACGTGCAGAGGCCTGCCGTTGCGCAGCTCGAAAAAACAAATCCCTCCAGTGCAGGAGGGTTCGCAATTGCGGTGTTGCGGGCAACAGATGGATGTTGTCACCGGGCACCCTTGAGGAACTTTGCAATGACGACTCGTCAGCCACTGTACAAATCCCTGTATTTCCAGGTGATCGTTGCAATTGTCATCGGTATCGCTCTCGGCCACTACTATCCACAGCTCGGTGTGGCCGTTAAGCCACTGGGCGACGGGTTCATCAAGTTGATCAAAATGATCATCGCCCCGATCATCTTCTGTACCGTTGTCAGCGGCATCGCCGGCATGCAGAACATGAAGTCGGTCGGCAAGACAGGTGGCTACGCGCTGCTGTACTTCGAGATCGTGTCGACCATTGCCTTGCTGGTCGGTCTGGTCGTGGTCAACATCGTGCAGCCGGGCAATGGCATGCACATCGACGTCGCCACCCTCGATGCCTCCAAGATTGCCACTTATGTTGCAGCCGGTGCTGACCAAAGCGTCGTCGGCTTCCTGCTGAACGTGATCCCGACCACCATCGTCGGCGCCTTCGCCACCGGCGACATCCTGCAAGTGCTGATGTTCTCGGTGATCTTCGGTTTCGCCCTGCATCGCCTGGGTGCCTACGGCAAGCCGCTGCTGGACTTCATCGATCGCTTCGCCCACGTGATGTTCAACATCATCAACATGATCATGAAGCTCGCGCCTATCGGTGCCTTCGGTGCCATGGCGTTCACCATTGGTGCCTACGGTGTCGGCTCGCTGGTGCAACTGGGTCAACTGATGGCGTGCTTCTACATCACATGCCTGCTGTTCATCCTGATCGTGCTGGGCTCCATCGCTCGCATGCACGGCTTCAGCGTGCTGAAAATGATCCGCTACATCCGTGAGGAACTGCTGATCGTGCTCGGTACTTCTTCTTCGGAATCGGTGCTGCCACGCATGCTGATCAAGATGGAGCGTCTGGGTGCACAGAAATCCGTAGTAGGCCTGGTGATCCCGACCGGCTATTCGTTCAACCTCGACGGTACCGCCATCTACCTGACCATGGCCGCGGTGTTCATTGCCCAGGCCACCGATACGCCCATGGACATCACGCATCAGATCACCCTGCTGGTGGTGTTGCTGCTGTCCTCCAAAGGCGCTGCGGGTGTGACCGGTAGTGGTTTCATCGTACTGGCTGCAACGCTGTCCGCCGTTGGCCACCTGCCGGTTGCCGGCCTGGCGCTGATCCTCGGTATCGACCGTTTCATGTCCGAAGCCCGTGCCCTGACCAACCTGATCGGTAACGCCGTGGCGACCATCGTTGTGGCCAAATGGGTCAAGGAACTGGACACCGACGTGCTGCAAGCCGAACTGGCTTCGGGCGGTCGCGGCATTGCCGACGAGCCTAAAGACGATGTTTTGGGCCACGTCGAAGAGGTAGCCCCGGCTAACGCCAAGTAAGCCTTGTCCTGATGAAAAACCCGCTTCGGCGGGTTTTTTGTTGCCTGCGGATTGAGCGTAACGGTCACTGCACGTGGCGCATAAGGTGATTGCCGCAAAGCGATCGGCTGCCTAGGCTGTGGGCATTGTTAAGGGAGAACGTTCATGCTCGGTCCATTGGCATCACTCAAGGTTCTGGATTTCTCGACACTGCTGCCGGGGCCGTTCGCTTCGTTGCTGCTGGCGGACATGGGCGCCGAAGTGTTGCGCATCGAATCACCGACCCGCATGGATCTGTTGCGAGTATTGCCGCCCCACGATCAAGGGGTGTCGGCCAGTCATGCCTACCTCAACCGCAACAAGCGCAGCCTCGCCCTGGATCTCAAACAGCCTGAGGCGCTGGATGTCATCAAGCATCTGTTGCAGGACTACGACATCGTGCTGGAGCAATTCCGCCCCGGTGTCATGGATCGACTGGGGCTGGGGTATGAGGCTCTGAAGGCGATCAACCCAAAGCTGATTTATGTGTCGATCACCGGCTACGGCCAGACCGGTCCCTACAAGGACCGCGCCGGCCACGACATCAACTATCTGGCCTTGTCCGGGCTGGCGAGTTACACCGGCCGAACCGACAGTGGGCCACTGCCGTTGGGCATGCAGGTGGCGGATGTCGCCGGTGGCTCGCTGCACGGGGTGATTGGCTTGCTGGCGGCGGTCATCGCCCGGCAGCAAACCGGTCAGGGCCAGCACCTGGATGTCAGCATGACCGACTGCGCGTTCAGCCTGAATGCGCTGGCGGGTGCCGGATATCTGGCCTGTGGCGTCGAGCCGGGGCCGGAAAACCAGGTGCTCAACGGCGGCAGCTTTTACGATTACTACCGCTCTCGGGATGGGCGCTGGCTGTCGGTGGGCAGCCTGGAGCCGGTGTTCATGAAGCAGTTGTGCACGGCATTGGGGCTGGAGGAACTGGCTGGCCTGGGCCTGTCACCGCAACCGGCGCATCAGAAAAAGCTGAAAGACGCGTTGAAGGTCGAATTCGAAAAGCATGATTTTGCCGAGTTGCGTGCGCTGTTCGCGGAACTGGATGCGTGCGTCGAACCGGTGTTGAGCCTGGGAGAAGCACTGTGTCATCCGCAGTTGCAAGCGCGGGAGTTGGTGACCGACGTGCCGCGGGACGATGGTTCGGTCCAGGCGCAGATGGCTTGTCCGCTGAAGTTTTCAGAGGGGTTGCCTGAGCCTCGGCATATTGGCGCGGCGCTGGGGCAGCATACGGATCAGGTGTTGGGGGAGTTGGGGTTTGGTGCTGAGCGGATTGCTGAATTGCGGCGAGCCAAGGTGATTCTCTAGCGTCTGCTTCGGCCTCTTCGCGAGCAAGCCCGCTCCCACACTGGATCTATGCCATACCGCAGGTCCCCTGTGGGAGCGGGCTTGCCCGCGAAGAGGCCAGTACAGCCACCGCAAATCTCGCTACTCGACCCGCATCTCCCCACTGAACACCAAGGTGTTGCGACACCGCCGGCACAGGTACCGGCGCCCTTGCCGCACCAGGCTGTGGCGTTGGGCCGAGAACGGGAAGTCGCTGTCGGCGCACGGGCATTTGTAGATGTAGCGGGTCACGCTGCGGCGTTTGACGTCATAGGTGTGGCAGCGGTTGGGCGGCAGTTCGTATACGCCGCGCATGATCAATTGCCACTCTTCGCCATGGGGCTGGATGCGGTCGCCGAACAGCTGGTGGGCGATCAGGTGCGCGACTTCATGGGCCACGGTCTGCTTGAGGAAATCCTCGGTATTCTCCCGGTACAGCTGCGGATTGAAGCGCAGCAGGTTCTCGTGCAAATGCGCGACACCGGCTTTTTGCCCGCGCAGCTTGAGGCTCACCACGGGGCGCTTGAAAGGTCGTTTGAAAAAGGATTCGGCTAGTTGGAAACAGTCTTCGACGCGGGAATTGAGTTGCTCGGGCATGCTTGATGGATCTCCAGAGCGGTCGAGTATGCCGCAACCCTCGGGCCTTGCGAATCACCAGGTTGCCGAATGGTCGTGGGCTTTCTCGTTGCTGAAGAATGAAAAGGCCGCCTCGCGGCGGCCTTTATCGGCATTTCTGATTTTCGGTGATGAGCGGCTAGTTGGTGTAGACCGGCCCCACGCCGAGTCCCCAGACAATCACAGTGAACGCCATGATGGCGACCAGCACCACCAGGCCTACGGCGAGCACTGAACTTGAAAACAGGAAGCCCTCGTCAGATGGAATGTTCATGAAGGTCGGTAAGCCCACATACAGCAAGTACACCGTGTAGCAGATGGCTGCGGTGCCGACGATCATCCCCAGCCACAAGTGCGGGTACAGGGCCGCGAGGCCGCCGATGAACAAGGGGGTCGCGGTGTAGGTTGCAAACGCAATGCAGCGGGCGAGGCTTGGGTTGGCGTCATAGGTGCGGGCCATCCAGTGAATGAATGCGCCCATTACCGCTACACCCCCGAGCATCGCCAGGTACGACATGACCGTCATCCATATCGCGCTTTCTACGGTCAACATCACGGGAGGCCGATTGCCGATGACCCAGCCGACCTGTGTGGTGCCAATGAAGGCAGACACGGCGGGGATGGCCGCCAGGATCAGCGTATGGGTCAGGTACATGTGGCTGATGCTTTCCTCCTGGTCGCCACGGATTTCTTTCCATTCTTGGTCAGGGTGGGTGAAGAGCCCCACTACGTGATGGATCATGCCAGTCACTCCTCTTGTCTTTACCGTCGCCCCCCAGTGGAGCGCCTACGGGCCAATGCGGCCAAGCAAGTCACAGGTCTGAAATATGTAAGCGACCTTATGTCGCAGTATAGGGAGGAGTTTCCCCGGGTGGAGCAGGGGCTTTAGAGCAAATCGCGCTGTAAACACTAGGCCTAATCGCGGTTGCGTCTGTAGAAGCTATCGAAGGCTGCGATCTTTTGATCTTTGATGATTTCAGCGCCATCGAAGATCAAAATCAAAAGATCGCAGCCTTCGGCAGCTCCTACGGGTCGTTTTTTTGCGTAAAATGCCCGCCTTTCGTCACACCTCACGGATTTCGCGTCATGGGCACTCTCACGGTCAACCAGAACAAACTGCAAAAGCGCCTTCGCCGACAGGCCGGTGAGGCGGTTGCCGATTTCAACATGATTGAAGACGGCGACAAGGTCATGGTCTGCCTGTCCGGTGGCAAGGACAGCTACACCATGCTCGATGTGCTGATGCACTTGCAGAAGGTCGCGCCGATCAAGTTCGAGATCGTGGCCGTGAACATGGATCAGAAGCAGCCGGGCTTCCCGGAGCACGTGCTGCCGGCCTACCTGAAAGAACTGGGTATCGAGTACCACATCGTCGAGAAAGACACGTATTCGGTGGTCAAGGAGCTGATTCCGGAAGGCAAGACCACGTGCTCGCTGTGCTCGCGCCTGCGTCGCGGCACGCTCTACACCTTTGCCGATGAGATTGGCGCGACCAAGATGGCCCTGGGTCACCACCGCGACGACATCGTCGAAACGTTCTTCCTGAACATGTTCTTCAACGGTTCGCTCAAGGCCATGCCGCCGAAGCTGCGCGCCGACGATGGTCGAAACGTGGTGATTCGCCCGCTGGCCTACTGCAACGAAAAAGACATCCAGGCCTACTCGGACTTCAAGCAATTCCCGATCATTCCGTGCAACCTCTGTGGTTCCCAGGAAAACCTGCAGCGTCAGGTGGTC
Organism: Pseudomonas sp. GW456-E7; assembly: GCF_059424105.1. Classification (NCBI taxonomy): domain Bacteria; kingdom Pseudomonadati; phylum Pseudomonadota; class Gammaproteobacteria; order Pseudomonadales; family Pseudomonadaceae; genus Pseudomonas; species Pseudomonas sp. GW456-E7. The sequence goes on from NZ_JBWKZB010000013.1 coordinate 80,777, forward strand.
AAGGAAATGCTGCAGGACTGGGAACGCAAGACCCCGGGCCGAACCGAGAGCATTTTCCGCAGCCTGCAGAACGTGATCCCGTCGCAACTGGCGGACCGCAACCTGTTTGACTTCACCAGCCTCAAGATCGACGAAAGCGCCGCATCGCGCTTCGTCAACGTGGTCAACCTCTAACCACAACTACTGTGGGAGCGAGCTTGCTCGCGATTGCGCCATGTCAGTCGACTTCAATGTTGAATGACACACTGCTATCGCGAGCAAGCTCGCTCCCACAGGTTTTTTCGTTTTATTTCAGATTACTGGAGAGGGCATGCGCGATTACAAGTGGCTCAATGAATACTGCCTGAACCGTTTCGGTTCGGCGGCTGAACTGGAAGCCCATCTGCCCGTTCCCAAAACCCCGGCGCAATTGCGCAAGATCAGCGACGATCGCTACCTCTCGATGATGGCGCTACGGGTATTCCGCGCCGGGCTCAAGCACAGCCTGGTGGACGCCAAGTGGCCAGCCTTCGAAGAAGTGTTCTTCAGGTTCGATCCGGAAAAAGTCGTGCTGATGAGCGCCGAGCACCTTGAGCGGCTGATGCAGGACACGCGGATCATCCGTCACCTGGGCAAGCTCAAGAGTGTGCCGCGCAACGCGCAGTTCATACTGGACGTGGCCCATGAAAAGGGCAGCTTCGGCGAACTGATCGCCGACTGGCCGGTGACCGATATCGTCGGGCTCTGGACCTTCCTGAAAAAACGCGGACATCAGTTGGGTGGCCTGTCAGCCCCGCGCTTCCTGCGGATGATCGGCAAGGACACCTTTGTGCCGAGCTACGACGTGGTCGCGGCGCTGAATGCGCAAGACATCATCGACAAGGTGCCGAGCAGTCTGCGCGACCTGGCGTTGGTGCAGGACGTGTTCAACCAGTGGCATGAGGAAAGTGGCGGGCGGCCGATGAGCCAGATTTCGATGATGCTCGCCTACACAGTGAATCATTGATGGGGTGGCCAAAAAGATCGCAGCCTTCGGCAGCTCCTACAGGTTTACACATTCCCCTGTAGGAGCTACACCGAAGGCTGCGATCTTTTCTGTCAGGCGACGGAAGTCTCGCCCTCGCCAGCCAGCTTGCGGTTCAACTGATAACGCCAGCGCACATACAACAGTGCCGAGCAAAACACCGCCAGGCTTGCGCCCATCTCCAGCAAACCGAAGATTTGTCGGTTCGGATCATAAGCGGCCAATGCGCCCTTGATGAAATACAGGTTCACCACAAAGCACATCCATGAATGCCCGCGAGGACTGCCGACGATCATGCCCGGCGCCAGTATCAGCAGTGGCACCAGTTCGATCAGCAGAATCACCCATGGCCGGGCGCCATGCAGGTCGGCGATCAGCAGGTAGTAGACGCAGAGAAGGCCCACCAGCCCCAAAAAGCACAGCAGGCTGATGACACGCATCGCCCGCACTCGCGGCTCGAGCCAGTCAATGGCGGGGAGAATCTTCGGCTTCCTGGCCACTTCAGCTCTCCAGTTTCTGTGCAGTCTTGGCCAGGCGCATGCCCAGCGCGCGGCACAGCGCCACTTCATGGCTATCCAGGCCGCTTTTGCCGTCGGCACCGGCGTGGTGGCTGGCGCCGTATGGCGTGCCGCCGCCCTGGGTTTCCAGCAGTGCCGATTCGCTGTACGGCAGGCCGGTGATCAGCATGCCGTGGTGCAACAACGGCAACATCATCGACAGCAAGGTCGTCTCCTGGCCGCCGTGCAGGCTCGCGGTGGAGGTGAACACGCCGGCCGGTTTACCCACCAGGGCGCCGGTCAGCCACAGGTTGCTGGTGCCGTCGAGGAAGTACTTGAGCGGCGCGGCCATGTTGCCGAAGCGGGTCGGGCTGCCGAGTGCCAGGCCGGCGCAGTTCTTCAGGTCGTCGAGGCTGGCATACAGCGCGCCTTCGTCGGGAATCTCCGGCGCAACGGCTTCGCAGTCGGTGGAAATCGCCGGCACCGTGCGCAGGCGGGCTTCCAGCCCGGCCTGTTCGACGCCACGGGCGATCTGCCGGGCCATTTCGTTGGTCGAGCCGCTGCGGCTGTAATACAGAACCAGAATGTAAGGTGCACTCATGGCAACAGTTCCAGGATCTGCTCCGGTGGGCGACCGATGACGGCTTTGTCACCGACTTCGAGAATCGGTCGCTCCATCAGTTTCGGGTGGGCGGCGATGGCGGCAATCAACTGCGCTTCGCTCAGGCTGCTGTCGGCCAGGTCGAGGGTCTTGTACTCGTCCTCGCCGGTTCGCAGCAGTTGCCGGGCGCTGATCCCTAGTTTGCCCAGCAGGCTCTGGATTTGCGTGGCGTCCAGCGGGGTCTCCAGGTAACGCACCACGGTCGGGGCCAGGCCACGGGCTTCAAGCAGTTCGAGCGCACCGCGGGATTTCGAGCAGCGCGGGTTGTGATAAAGCGTCAGATCGGTCATGAGCGGGTCGCATCTTGCGTAAGGTGGCGGCTATTCTAACTGTGCAGCACGCAATCCAGAACCGTGAGAGGCGATGGGTCGCAGGTGCATTCAATTTTTGACAAGGAACACGACATGACAAGGCGACTGGCAGCAGCATTGGCGATCATCGGAGCGTTGATGCTGGGGGGCTGCGGGAATGACTATGGCATCGACCAGGACGGCCAAAAGATCGCCTCCGACCGACTGGATGGCAAATGGCTGGTACTCAACTACTGGGCAGAATGGTGCGGACCCTGCCGTACCGAAATCCCGGAGTTGAACACCCTGGCCGAGCAACTCAAGGACAAGAAAATCGGTGTGTTCGGGGTTAACTTCGACAACGTCCAGGGGCAGGAACTGAAGGGCGCGAGCGAGAAACTGGGGATCAAGTTCACGGTGTTGGCCCAGGATCCTGCCGAATTGTTCGAATTGCCGCGCAGCGAGGCATTGCCGGTGACGTACATCATCGATGACAAGGGCAAGGTGCGTGAGCAGTTGATGGGTGAACAGACGGCGGCGGGGGTGATGGCGAAGCTTGAGGCGTTGCAGGCGAAAAATTGAGTTGTTCTTGAGAGAAAAGATCGCAGCCTGCGGCAGCTCCTACAGGTTTACGTTTAATCCTGTAGGAGTTGCCGAAGGCTGCGATCTTTTTTGCGGGTCAACCCTCTTCAAGCCACCAACGCAGCGGCTTGCCTTCGGCTGGCCAGAAGCGGATCTGCTCGATCGGGGAGACGTCCCAGCGCTGGACGTTTTCCAGGGCCTGCAGGAAGCGTTTTTCCTGCTCCATCAGCGCCGGCGCGCACAGTTTGCGGGTGCTGCCGATTTTGCCGAAGGTCAGTTTGTCGCCCTCCAGGGTGTACGGCGCGAACCAGTGGTTGCAGCCGCCATTGCCGTAGGCCCGGCCATCTTCACCGAGCGTGATGGTCAGGTGGCTGTAGTCCATCAGTGGCCGCTCGCCGATCCACTCCAGGATGTAGCTGCGATTGTGTTCAAGCTGCACCGGCTCGGCGGCGCAGCCCAGCAGGCTGGCACCGGCCATCGCGCTCAGAACGAGGCGTTTCATCACGCAGGCTCCTGGCATTTCGGGCACAGGTGTTTCTCGCCGACGGTGGTCCAGCCCAGCTCGGCAATTCGCGCGTTGGCGGCAGGTTTTTCGGCCTTGTTGCCCAGCTTGGCGTCGACGGCGAACTCGAAGCTCAGCGCTTTGGCGCAGCTGTCGCAGTTCACTTGCCAGGTATGGATCGCCAGTTCGCCGAACACCGGGCCGCTGGCCACCGCGACCCATTGGCCGGGCGGATTGATCAGGTGGCGAACCGTTTCGACGGTCAGGCGCATGGACAAGTCCTTGGCGCCCTTGAGGGTCACGACCAGCACGTCGTTGTTGCGAATCGAGCCACCGTTGCCGGTGACCTGATAACGCCCCGGCACCAGGGCGCGGCATTCGGTGAGGGTGTGTTGCGGGTTCATCAGGCTGTAGCGGAAATCGTGTTCGACCATGGGTCCTCCAAATATGCGCGATATGCTAGCACGGGCTTGCATGCCGCATCGCGCAGGCCGATGACCTTCGATCCGTTTCAGTCGCCCGTGACCAGGTTTTCCGGCGTGCCCGCCACCCAGGCGGCGATGTTGCGCAATGTGGTGGCGGCAATCGCGTCCAGCGCTTCGTGGGTCAGAAAGGCCTGGTGCGCGGTGACGATCACGTTAGGAAAGGTCAGCAACCGGGCCAGCACATCGTCTTGCAACGGCAGGTCGGAACGGTCCTCGAAGAACAGTTGCGCCTCCTCCTCATACACGTCCAGCCCCAGATAGCCGAGGCGACCGTCTTTCAACGCGTCGATCAGCGCCGGGGTGTCCACCAGGCCGCCACGTCCGGTATTGATCAGCATTGCGCCCGGCTGCATGTGGGCCAGTGATTCACGGTTGATCAAGTGCTTGCTCTGCTCGTTGAGCGGGCAGTGCAGGCTGATGATCTGTGATTCGGCCAGCAGTTGCGGCAGGCTCAGGTAGCGCGCGCCCAAGGCTTCGACCTGTGGGTTGGGGTAGGGGTCATAGGCCAGTAACCGGCAGCCAAAACCGTTCATGATTTTGGCGAAGGTGGCGCCGATCTGCCCGGTGCCGACCACGCCGACCGTCTTGCCCACCAGGTCGAAGCCGGTCAGCCCTTGCAGCCTGAAATCCCCTTCGCGGGTGCGGTTGTAGGCGCGGGGCAAGCGGCGGTTGAGTGCGAGGATCAGCGCCACTGCGTGTTCGGCCACGGCGTGGGGCGAATAGGCCGGGACGCGCACGATGGCCAGTCCCAGACGTTTTGCCGTTGGCAAGTCGACGTGGTTGTAACCCGCCGAGCGCAGGGCGATCAGGCGAGTGCCTCCAGCGGCCAGCCGCTCGAGCACTGCCGCGCCGAGGTCATCATTGATGAACGCGCAGACCGCTTCATACCCTTGGGCGATTGCTACCGTGTCGAGGCTCAGGCGCGCAGGCTGAAATTGCAGCTCGATGCCGGCCGGTTGCCCGGCCGCGCGAAAGCTGTCGATGTCGTAGTTCTGGCTGCTGAAAAGAATCGTACGCATGATTTCCTCTTTGCCTCGTTCCTGTAGGCGCTGGCAAGCCAGCTCCTACAGAGTAGGTGGTGAGCTTACGCCGATATTTGATTCCCGTGATTGCGCTGCATCAAGCGTTCATTCGCGCGTGGGCTGCCAGGCGATTGATCGCCCGGTCGAGTTCGTCCAGTGCCACGCTGGCTTTCGGGTCCTGTTGCTTGAGCAGGGTTTCGCTGCGTTGGCAGGCCGCACGCAATTGCGGCACACCGCAGTAGCGCGTCGCACCATGCAGGCGATGGACCCGTTCGATCAGGGCGTTGTGGTCATTGCTCTGCTGAGCAAGACGAATCGCTTCGCGGTCAGCTTCCAGGGAGGCGAGCAGCATCGCCAGCATGTCTGCGGCCAGATCAGCCTTGCCAGCGGCCAGGCGCAATCCTTCCTCGTGGTCGAGCACCAACAGGTCATGGGCGCTGCCGTGCCCATCGCCGGAGCGCTCCGGGCTGTGATTGCGCAACGCCAGGCCGCTCCACTTCAGCACCACCTGGGCCAATTGCCGTTCGCTGATCGGTTTGGTCAGGTAGTCGTCCATGCCGCTTTGCAAAAGTGCGCGTTTTTCGTTGGCCATGGCGTGGGCGGTGAGGGCCACGATCGGCAACGGCGTGCAATGCCGTTCGCTTTCCCACTGGCGAATCGCCTCGGTGCTCTGGCGGCCGTCCATGCCGGGCATCTGCACGTCCATCAATACCAGATCGAATGTCTCGTTCTGCACCGCCTTGACGGCGGCATAACCGCTTTCCACCGCGAGCACCTTGGCGCCCATGTCTTCGAGCAGGGTCTGCACCAGCATCAGGTTGGCCGGGTTGTCATCGACGCACAGCACCTTCGGTGCACGGCTGGACACCGGTTCGCCCGGCTCGCTGCGCATCGGGCGCGGGCTGACCAGGTCAGACAGGGAGCGTCGCAGCTTGCGGGTACAGGCCGGTTTCGCCTGGAGCTGGCTGTGGGGGTTGGGCACGGAAAGGTGGAACAGCGTCTGTTCCGTGGTCGGGCACAGCACCAGCACTTTGCAGCCAAGGTGTTCGAGGTCCCAGATGTGCTGGTTGAGGCGTTCCGGCGGCATGTCGTTGCTGGTGATGCCGAGCACGGCGAGCTCGATCGCCTGATCGGTCTGGTGGGCGGCGGTGACGCCATTGGTCAGGCTTTCCAGGGTATTGAACGGCGTGGTGCTCAGGCCACAGTCTTCCAGTTGATGCTGCAACGCCTGCCGGGCCAGTTCGTGGTTTTCCAGCACCGCCACCCGACGCCCGAGCAAGGGCGCGGCGGGCAGGTCTTCGGCATCGTCGCGGGCTTTGGGCAGGCTCAGGCTGATCCAGAATTCCGAGCCTTCCCCAGGGGTGCTGTCGACGCCGATCTCGCCGCCCATCTGTTCGATCAGGCGCTTGGAAATCACCAGGCCCAGGCCCGTGCCGCCAGGTTGCCGCGACAGCGAGTTATCGGCCTGGCTGAAGGCCTGGAACAGGGCGCGCACGTCCTGGTTGGACAGGCCGATGCCGGTGTCCTGAATGCTGATGCGCAGTTGCACGGTGTCTTCGTGCTCTTCTTCGAGCATGGCGCGGGCGATGATGGTGCCTTCGCGGGTGAACTTGATGGCGTTGCTCACCAGGTTCGTCAGGATCTGCTTGAGCCGCAGCGGGTCGCCGACCAGGGACAGCGGCGTGTCCCGGTACACCAGGCTGACCAGTTCGAGCTGCTTGGCGTGGGCGGCGGGGGCGAGGATGGTCAGGGTGTCTTGGAGCAGGTCGCGCAGGTTGAACGGAATATGGTCGAGCACCAGTTTTCCGGCCTCGATTTTCGAGAAGTCGAGAATCTCGTTGATGATGCCGAGCAGGCTGTCGGCGGATTTTTCGATGGTACCCAGGTAGTCGAGCTGGCGTGGGGTGAGCTCGCTTTTTTGCAACAGGTGGGTGAAGCCGAGAATGCCGTTGAGCGGCGTGCGGATTTCATGACTCATGTTGGCCAGGAATTCGGACTTGATCCGGCTCGCTTCCAGGGCTTCCTTGCGCGCCAGGTCCAGCTCGATGTTCTGGATCTCGATGGTTTCCAGGTTCTGGCGCACGTCTTCGGTGGCCTGGTCGATGCTGTGCTGCAATTCTTCCTGGGCGTTTTGCAGGGTGCCGGCCATGCGATTGATGCCGGAGGCCAGTTCGTCCAGCTCCTGGCTGCCGAGGGGTGGCAAGCGGGTTTCCAGATGGCCGTCCTTGAGTTGGGCCACGGCCTGCTTGATCTGGCTCAGTGGCCGGTTGATCGTGCGACCCATGCGCAGGGCCAGCAGTGCCGCACCGATCAGTCCGGCTGCGATCAGCATCAGGCTGGCGAACAGGCTGCGGTAACCGCGCAACAGCATGCTGTTATGGGACAGCTCCAGTTCGACCCAGCCCAGCAGGCGGTCGGCTTCTTCGGGAATCACGTCTCCGGCCAGGTTGCGGTGTTTGCCGAACACCGGCAGCAGATAGCGGGTCGCATCGTTGCCACTGCGGCGCAGCATCTGCGTGCCGCTGCCGGAAGGCGTCTGGTTGAGCATGGTCGGGCCGGCGTGGGCCAGCAGCGTGCGGTCGGGAGCCAGGAAGGTCACGGCCCGTACGTCGGTTTGTTCCAGGGCCTGGGTGGCGATACGTTCGAGCAGTTCGTTGTCCTGATGGCCCATGGCTGGCGCCGCCAGGGGAGCCAACTGCTCGGCGATCATTTCGCCGCGCTGCATGAGTTGGGTTTGCAGGTCAGCCTGTTGCATCCAGGTAAAATACCCCCCAGCACCAACGCCATCAGGCTGGTTGGCAACAGGGTCAGCAACAGCACGCGGCCTTTGATTCCCAGTTTCTTGAGCACGCATCTCTCCTGCATCCCGCTATTCATAGACCTGCATATATATCCGTCATGCAGCACTTGCGCAGTGTAGCGATTTGCTCGCGGGCAATCTTCGTAAAAATGCGGCTGCCATTCGTCGGCCCGCGCAGCTCATTGGCGATACAGCCAAGCGGTGGGTTGCCCCTGGCGAGGCAATCTTGAATAATCATTCAACTGAGAATTGTTTGCAGATAGTCATGACTCCCATCAATGCCGGCCTCCCCCGAATCCTGTCCATCGAAGACGACCTCGTGCTCGGCGCCTACGTTCATGAACATCTGGACCGTAGCGGCTTTCAGGTGACCTGGTGCCAGAACGGCCAGGAAGGCCTGGACATGGCCCGGCGGCAACCTTTCGACGTGGTGCTGATGGATATTCTGCTGCCGGGCCTGGACGGTCTGGCGGTGCTGACCCAATTGCGCCAGAGCCATACCACCCCGGTGTTGCTGATGTCAGCCCTCGGTGCCGAGGCCGACCGCATCAGCGGCTTTCGCCTGGGAGCCGACGATTACCTGCCAAAGCCTTTCAGCATGGTGGAATTGCGGGTGCGCATCGAAGCCATCCTGCGGCGGGTGGCCCTCGACCGCCGCCCGGTCCCCGCAGTGCCAGCCCCTTCGATGGACAGCCTGCGTTTCGACGATGAACGCTTCGAGGTGTTTTATGGCGAGCAGGCGGGCGGGCTGACCCGCAGCGAGTATCGCTTGCTGGAGACACTGCACCGCAACGCCGACGAAGTCTTGAGCAAAGCCTTCCTTTATCAGCAGGTGCTGCAGCGCGGTTACGCAGCCCATGACCGCAGCCTGGACATGCACATCAGCCAGATCCGCCGCAAGCTCAAGGCCATTGGCTACACCGAGCGCGAAGTGCGCACGGTCTGGGGCAAGGGTTACATCCTGAGCGCCGCCGATGAAATGTAACTTGCCGGGCAGGCATTCGCTGTTCTGGAAACTGGCCTGTCTACTGGTCGCGTTCTGTCTGCTGATGATCTGGTTGAGTTGGTCCTGGGGCCGTTACATGGAGCAGCGCAACCAGTTTCTCTCCGATGAGGCCCGCGGCACCCTGACGCGCTATGCCGCCGAGGCCGAGCAGGCATGGCAACAGACGCAGAGCGCGGGTGTCGATGAATGGTTGCAAGGCATGCATCAGCGGGAAAAAGGCTGGGTGGGTGTCATCGGCGCGGATTTGCAGTCCTTGGGCAACCAATCGCTGACGGACAAGGAAGTCGAACGCCTGACTTTTTTGCGCGGCCTGGATTGGCCCGTCCACAAGAAGGGCCGGCCCTGGATGCGTGTGCCGTTTCCCGGTGACCCTTCCGCCGGCAGCCTGGTGATCGAGTTGCCCGAACGCTTTCTGCCTGGGCAATACCGGGTGTTCTGGCGGGTGATCACCAATGGCGTGATTCCGGGGCTGTTCACTTTGCTGCTGTGCGTCGGGCTCTACCGTTTGCTGGTGGTGCCACTCAACCACTTGCGTGAGCAGGCCAATGCCTGGCGTGCCGATCAACTGAACGTACGGCTCTCGAGCCGGACCACCAATCGTTCGGATGAACTGGGCGAGCTGGGCAGGGCGTTCGATCACATGTCTGAACGCCTGCAAAGTACCGTGGCCTTGCAGCAGCAACTGCTGCGCGACCTGTCCCACGAATTGCGCACGCCTTTGAGCCGCTTGCGGGTGGCCAGTGAAAGCGAGCAGGGGCTGGAGCTATTGCGCGAACGCATCGGCCGGGAGGTCGACGGCATGCAGCGCCTGGTGGAAGACACGCTGCAGCTGGCCTGGCTGGACACCGAGCGCACCCGCTTGCCCGACGAAGCGATCCAGATCCAGGCGCTGTGGGAGATGCTCACGGAGAATGCCTGCTATGAAAGCGGTTGGCCTGATACTCGGCTGCAATGCACGGTGGATGCATCCTGCTGGGTGCGCGGTCATCTCAACACCCTGGCCCAGGCCCTGGAAAACATTCTGCGCAATGCGATTCGGCATTCGCCCGAGGGCGGTGTGGTCCACCTTGGCGGACAGTGCGAGGGTAAATACTGGCATCTGTGGCTGGAGGATCAGGGGGGCGGTGTGGCGGAAGCTGATCTGGAGCGGATCTTCCTGCCGTTTACCCGACTCGACGGTTCGCGACCGGGGGATGGTGGATTCGGATTGGGCTTGAGCATTGCCCGGAACGCTGTGCAGCGTCAGGGCGGGCAGCTTTGGGCGCAGAACACCGGGACCGGGTTGCGCTTGAATATGCGCTTGTTGGCGGATGTTAGTAGCGCCTGTGACGACTCCTTCGCGAGCAAGCCCGCTCCCACACTGACTGTGTTTGAACCGCCAAACCTGTAATCACCCCAGCCCCCTGTGGGAGCGGGCTTGCCCGCGAAGAGGCCCTCACTCCCACCACAGCAACCCCTGTTTTTCATGCTCCGAGTGGCACCGCCACTTGCCGCTTGCAGCTCAAAGCTTGCCGCTTATTCCCATAAACCATAAGCACCACACTTTGCGTGATATGGCCTTCCGAGGTTTGCCGGTATGATAGGCGCCCCCGCAGTCTGGATTGCGAATACGCCATGACCTTGCAGTACCCAACCATCGCCGATTGCGTCGGCAACACTCCGCTGGTCCGTTTGCAGCGCCTGCCCGGCGCCACCAGCAATACCCTTTTGCTCAAGCTCGAAGGGAACAACCCGGCGGGTTCGGTCAAGGACCGTCCGGCGCTGTCGATGATCACCCGCGCCGAACTGCGCGGGCAGATCCATGCCGGCGATACGCTGATCGAAGCGACCTCGGGCAACACCGGGATCGCCCTGGCCATGGCCGCGGCGATCAAGGGTTACAAGATGATCCTGATCATGCCGGACAACTCCAGCGCCGAACGCAAGGCGGCCATGACCGCCTATGGCGCCGAGCTGATCCTGGTCAGCCAGGAACAGGGCATGGAAGGCGCCCGTGACCTCGCGCAGAAGATGGAAGCCGAAGGTCGCGGCAAGGTACTGGATCAGTTCGCCAACGGTGACAACCCCGAAGCGCACTACACCACCACCGGCCCGGAAATCTGGCGCCAGACCGAGGGCACCATCACCCATTTCGTCAGCTCCATGGGCACCACCGGGACCATCATGGGCGTGTCGCGCTACTTGAAAGAGCAGAACGACAACGTGCAGATCATCGGCCTGCAACCGATGGAAGGCTCGGCGATCCCGGGCATCCGCCGCTGGCCCCAGGAATACCTGCCGAAGATCTACCAGGCTGACCGCGTGGACCGGATCGTCGACATGGCCCAAAGCGAAGCCGAAGACGTGACCCGTCGGCTGGCCCGCGAAGAAGGCATTTTCTGTGGCGTGTCCTCGGGCGGTGCCGTGGCGGCAATGCTGCGCCTGTCCAAAGAAGTTGAAAACGCGGTGATCGTCGCGATCATCTGCGACCGTGGCGACCGTTACCTGTCGACCGGCATTTTCGACGCGCCCAACTGATGGCCAAGCATGAAAGAGGCCTGCGCTTCCAGCCCACCGGTGGCAGCAAGGCCCCGCAAATCCCGACCGGCAAAAAGCAGCGCCTGACCATCGAGCGCCTGGCCAATGACGGTCGCGGCATCGCGTTTTTCGAAGGCCGCACCTGGTTCGTCATCGGCGCATTGGCCGGTGAAGAGATTGAAGCGCGTGTGCTCGGCGCCCACGGCAAAGTGGTCGAGGCGCGCACCGAGCGGGTGTTCAAGGCCAGCGAATTGCGCCGCCCGGCACCGTGCGCCCATGCCGGCCGTTGCGGCGGTTGCAGCGTTCAGCATCTGCCTCATAACGAACAGCTTGCCCTGAAACAGCGCATGCTCGCCGAGCAGTTGTCGAAGGTCGCGGGCGTCGAACCCGAAGAGTGGGCGGCGCCATTGAGCGGCGCGGAGTTCGCCTACCGGCGTCGCGCCCGCGTGGCGGTGCGCTGGGACATGAAGGCGAAAAAACTCGAAGTCGGTTTCCGTGCCGCCGGCAGCCAGGACATCGTTGGCATCGATGACTGCCCGGTGCTGGTACAGCCCTTGCAACCGATCATGACCCGCTTGCCGGAAATGCTGCGGCGCTTGAGCAAACCTCAGGCACTGGGGCACGTAGAGTTGTTCAGCGGTTCGACGCTGGCGGTTTTACTGCGGCACATGGCGCCGTTGTCTGAAAGTGACATGACCATCCTCAAGGATTTCTGCGCGTTCCATGAGGCCCAGTTGTGGCTGCATGGCGACGGTGAACCGCAACCGGTCGAGGCTGACCAGTCGCTGGGCTATCGTCTTGAACAGTGGGACCTGGAACTGGCTTACCGACCTGGAGATTTCATCCAGGTCAACGCTGGTGTCAACGAAGCGATGGTCGCCCAGGCGCTGGACTGGTTGAAGCCGACGGCGGATGAGCGCGTACTCGATCTGTTCTGCGGCCTGGGCAACTTTGCCTTGCCGCTGGCCAAGGCTGCTCGCGAAGTGGTGGCAGTGGAAGGTGTGCAGGTGATGGTCGACCGGGCGGCGGCGAATGCCGCTAGCAACAATCTGCATAACGCGAAGTTTTTTCAGGCCGATTTATCCCAGCCTTTGACGGACGCCGAATGGGCCGCCGAAGGCTTTTGTGCGGTACTCTTGGACCCACCGCGTGACGGTGCTTTCGAGGTTGTGCGCAAGCTCAAGACCCTGGGCGCCGAGCGGTTGGTGTATGTGTCATGCAACCCGGCAACGCTGGCGCGCGACACGGTCGAATTGATCAAGCAGGGCTACCGGTTAAAACGTGCCGGGATTCTCGATATGTTTCCTCAAACGGCACATGTCGAGGCCATGGCGTTATTTGAAGCGAGCTAGGATGCTCGTCTGGTCCGACTGGCCCGCCCGTGCAGCCGCGCACCGAGCCCGACGTGGGCGCACAGGCAACGAAGGTCAGCGATTTGACGCATTGAATCTGCGTCGTAGGGAAGGTAAGCAAGATGGTACAGGTGAGAGCACACCAGCCGATCAACACCGACGGCAGTATCAATCTCGAGGCTTGGCTCGATCACGCGGTGAGTGTCGATCTGGCACTGGATCGCGAAGCCTTGAAGGAAGCCTGCGAGTACGCTCGCGAGGCCGAACAACAAGCCAATGCGGCACAGAATCTGTGGTCGGAAGGTAACTCGACTTTCCGTACCGGACTTGAGATCGCCGAGATCCTCGCCGATCTCAAACTCGACCAGGACTCTTTGGTCGCCGCGATCCTGTATCGAGGCGTACGCGAAGGCCAGATCAAGTTGCCGGCGGTCAGCCAGCGCTTCGGTCCGGTGGTGGCCAAACTCATCGATGGCGTGCAGCGCATGGCCGCGATCAGCGACAGCCTGAGCCCGCGTAAATCCCTGGTGCTGGGCACCCAGGGCCAGGTGGAAAACCTGCGCAAGATGCTGGTGGCCATGGTCGATGACGTTCGCGTCGCCCTGATCAAACTGGCCGAACGCACGTGCGCCATCCGTGCGGTGAAAACCGCCGATGACGAAAAGCGCAACCGCGTGGCTCGTGAAGTCTTCGACATTTATGCGCCACTGGCCCACCGCCTGGGTATCGGTCACATCAAGTGGGAACTGGAAGATTTGTCCTTCCGTTACCTGGAGCCGGACCAGTACAAGCAGATCGCCAAGTTGCTCCACGAGCGGCGACTGGATCGCGAGCGCTTCATCAGCGACGTGATGAGCCAGCTGAAGAACGAATTGCAGGCCACCGGCGTCGATGCCGATATCAGCGGCCGGGCCAAACACATCTATTCGATCTGGCGCAAAATGCAGCGCAAGGGTCTGGAGTTCAGCCAGATCTACGACGTGCGTGCCGTTCGTGTGCTGGTGCCGGAAATGCGCGACTGCTACACCGCGCTCGGCATCGTCCACACCCTGTGGCGGCACATCCCGAAAGAGTTCGACGACTACATCGCCAACCCCAAGGAAAACGGCTATCGCTCGCTGCACACGGCGGTGATCGGGCCTGAGGGCAAGGTGCTGGAAGTGCAGATTCGCACCCACGCGATGCATGAGGAAGCCGAGCTCGGCGTGTGCGCGCACTGGCGCTACAAGGGTACCGACGTCAAGTCCGGTTCCAATCACTACGAAGAGAAGATCTCCTGGCTGCGTCAGGTGCTGGAGTGGCATGAAGAGCTGGGCGACATCGGTGGCCTGGCGGAGCAACTGCGGGTCGATATCGAGCCCGACCGGGTCTATATCTTCACCCCGGACGGCCACGCCATCGACTTGCCAAAAGGCGCGACGCCGCTGGACTTCGCCTACCGCGTACACACCGAAATCGGTCATAACTGCCGTGGCGCCAAGATCAACGGGCGCATCGTGCCGCTCAACTACAGCCTGCAAACCGGTGAACAGGTCGAGATCATCACCAGCAAGCACGGCACCCCGAGCCGTGACTGGCTGAACCCGAACCTGGGTTACGTCACCACGTCGCGGGCACGGGCGAAGATCGTTCACTGGTTCAAGCTGCAGGCTCGTGACCAGAACGTCGCGGCCGGTAAAACCCTGCTTGAGCGTGAGCTCAATCGCCTCGGCTTGCCAGCGGTGGATTTCGACAAGCTGGCCGACAAGGCCAACATGAAAACCGCCGAAGACCTGTTCGCCGCCCTCGGTGCCGGCGACTTGCGTCTGGCGCAACTGGTCAACCTGGCGCAGCAACTGGTCGAGCCGGAGCGCGGCAACGAACAGCTGGAACTGATTCCACGCAAAGCCACGGGCTACAAACCGGGCAAGCGCGGTGATATCCAGATCCAGGGTGTCGGCAACCTGATGACCCAGATGGCCGGCTGCTGCCAACCGTTGCCGGGCGATGCAATCGTCGGCTACATCACCCAGGGTCGTGGCGTGAGCATTCACCGCCAGGACTGCGCCTCGGTGCTGCAGCTGGCCGGGCGCGAGCCCGAGCGGATCATCCAGGTCAGTTGGGGCCCGGTACCGGTGCTCACCTATCCGGTGGACATCGTCATCCGCGCCTACGACCGTTCCGGTTTGCTGCGTGATGTGTCGCAAGTGCTGCTCAACGAGCGGATCAACGTGCTGGCAGTCAACACCCGCTCGAACAAGGAGGACAACACCGCGCTGATGTCCCTGACCATCGAGATTCCGGGGCTGGATGCATTGGGGCGGTTGTTGGGGCGGATTTCCCAGTTGCCGAACATCATCGAAACGCGGCGTAACCGTACACCTTGATGCATGTTCGGCGCCGATCCACTGTGGGAGCGAGCTTGCTCGCGATGACGGCTTAACATTCAGCACATGTGTTGTCTGACAGACCGCTATCGCGAGCAAGCTCGCTCCCACAGGTTCTCGCAGAGTTTAATAAATGTATTCACTTGAAGACCTGCTGCACCTCATGAACCGCCTGCGCGACCCGCAGTACGGTTGTCCATGGGACATCAAGCAAACTTACGCCACCATCGTCCCGCACACCCTTGAGGAAGCCTACGAAGTCGCCGACGCCATCGAGCGCGGTGACTTCGATCACTTGCAGGGTGAGCTGGGCGATCTGCTGTTCCAGGTGGTGTATTACAGCCAGTTGGCTCGCGAAGAAGGGCGCTTCGAATTCGCCGGCGTAGTCGACAGCATCACCCGCAAGCTGATCCGCCGTCATCCCCACGTGTTCCCCACCGGTGATCTGTATGCGCCTCTGGATGTCCCGCGCCTGAGTGAAGAGCAGGTCAAGCAGCGCTGGGAAGAGATCAAGGCCGAAGAGCGCGCGGAGAAATCTTCGGCACCCGAACAGTTGTCGTTGCTCGATGACGTCCCTGCTGCATTGCCGGCGTTGTCTCGCTCGGCAAAATTGCAGAAGCGCGCGGGGCAGGTCGGCTTCGACTGGCCGGACGCCTTGCCGGTGCTCGATAAAGTGCGTGAGGAGCTCGATGAAGTGCTCGAAGCCATGTCGGAAAACGATCCCGAAGCCGTGGCCGACGAGATCGGCGACTTGCTGTTTTCCGTGGTCAATCTGGCGCGGCATCTCAAGGTTGATCCGGAAACCGCGCTGCGTGGCGCCAACGGCAAGTTTGAAAGACGCTTTCGTTTTATCGAACAGGCATTGCGCGATACCCGTCGTCCCATAGAAGATTGCACCCTCGAAGAGTTGGACGCCTTGTGGGGCGAAGCCAAACGTCAGGAAAAGAATTTGCCCAGCTGCGGTTGAGCCGTGGCCCAAGTGAGTAATAAGCACCATGAGCATTTCCCTTCGCGACCAGTTGCTCAAAGCAGGGCTGGTCAACCAGAAGCAGGCCAAGCAGGTCAGCAAAGACAAACAGAAACAACAGCGCCTGGCCCACAAAGGTCAGATCGAGCTGGATGACTCCCAGCAACGCGCGGCGCAGGAAGCCATGGCCGAGAAGGTCAAGCGCGATCAGGAGCTCAACCGCCAGCAGCAGGAGAAAGTCGAGGCCAAGGCCCGTGCCGCGCAGGTCAAGCAACTGATCGAAGTCTCGCGCCTGCCGAAACTGACGACCGAGGATTACTACAATTTCGTCGACGACAAGAAGGTCAAGCGCATCTGCGTCAACACCCTGATGCGCAACAAGCTCAGTAGTGGATCATTGGCCATCGTGCATCACGCTGGCGGCTACGAAGTGATTCCGCGCGAGGCGGCGCTGAAGATTCAGGAGCGCGATCCGCAGCGCATCGTGCAGCTCAATGTGCAGACTGAAGAGGTCATCGCTGAGGACGATCCGTACGCGGCCTATAAGATTCCTGATGACCTGATGTGGTAACAGATTTAATGCCCTAACGGGCTTACATGTTTGCTAGTACTTTGCATGTTTTATACATTGAGCCCGAAAGATTGTATCGATACGATCTTTCGGGTTTTCTTTTGCCAGGAAATAATGTCTTTTCATAAGGATGTTTGTGTCTTGAGAAAACAAATGGAATGAACTTTAGTATCCAAGGATGGAATAAATGTTTGTCAGTATCGCTTCGTTACGCCAACCCACTTTCAAGTCGCAGCTTTCACAGTCGCGAACGCTCGGGCGATCCATTTGCGATTACCTGGACGATGAACTTGTCGCTCGTGTCGAGCTTGTACGCCGAAAAATCAAGATCGCTGCAAAAGCCGCTCGCGAGGATCATGGCGAGACCGCTTGTGTTTTCTTTACCCTGCCTGAGTTCTTCTGGAACATTCCCTGGCGCGAGGTGCGTAATGAAGAGGAGCTCCATGAGCTGAACGCTGCCTACCTGGAGAAAGTGCCAGCGTGCATAGCTTTATTGATGACCGAACTGCCAGTGGAACGCTATGGCAAGATCGTATTGCTGGCGGGAAGCTGTGCGACACTCGTCAAGGTTGGAGAAGGTGAGTCAAGTTATTACGATGTTATTAATTACTTGCTGGCGATCACCAATAAAGAATATGAAGTCGATATACCTTTGATGTCGATGTGGCCAAAGCGCCATGTATCAGGTATCGACTTTGGCAAACACCTGGCTTCGGAGGGGGACTTCTGGCTGTTCAAGATTTCCGAAGAAATCGAAGTCAGGGTGAAGAAACTCAGCAGCGTGCGGGCTGAACACAGTTATTTCGGGGGTTATGAAGGGCGGTTCATCAATAGCCTCGTCAATGGCTGCCCTTTTGCAATCAACTTGTGCCTGGATTACTACAGTCTGAAAGAAGGCGAGCGCGACGTTCAGGTAGAGCTGACCGAGGCAAAAATCGATTTCCTGATCGCCTGCGGCATGAGTTTCGACTATGCCAAGCGTCATCCGTCATCGCTGCAGTTTTCGATCCGCAATGACGGAATGGGCGATGGCGACGTCGAGGTGGTCAGGCTTCAAGCGGGTTGGATTGTTGAAAGTGTCCCTTCGGTGCCGATCGAAGATGACCTTCATTTGACGCTGATCGAGGTTATCTGATGTGGATGCAGCCTGCCTGGCAGGAAAGGGCAGGCTGCACGGTGGTGGAGTCTGTTTTCAACCGGTTGCGAGCTCGCGTTTACGCTCGAGCATTTCCAGTTCGGCCCTGTAGTTTTGCGCGTCGGCCTCGGAATGGAACATGCCGACCAGCAGGTCTTGTTGGTGCACGTCCCAGATCCGGATGCCGGCGGCTACACCCTCGTGGGATTTATGTGAATCGTCGCGTTCAGTTACTTTGACAGTCATCTGCTAGCTCCAATCTCTGTTATCTGCAGCAAGGCGTGTGCAGGCCTCTGTTATAGAGTTTGGTAGCTTGCTAAGTAAATGGCTGAGTTTGGTAACGGTTTTTTGCAAAAACGGAAACAGTCCTGCAGCCCGCTGAATGCGCGACATTCGGTCGCAGGCCGTTGAGTTTCATGACAAAGGTTTCATGTTTGCGACGATGAAAACTGCAGGCTGAACGCAAGACCTGTGGGAGCGGGCTTGCTCGCGAAAGCGGTGGGGCAGTCGACATCAATGTTGAATATTAAATCGCTTTCGCGAGCAAGCCCGCTCCCACATGGATCGCAGTGTTGCCCCATTTTCAGCAGCAAAAAAAACGCCCCGAACCAGTCGGGGCGTTTTCATGTGTGGCTCAGCAGCGGGAAATTACTTGCCTTCCCAGCGCTTCAGTACCAGCGTGGCGTTGGTGCCACCGAAACCGAAGCTGTTGCTCATCACGGTGTTGATGGTGGCGTTTTCGCGGGTCTTGGTCAGCACCGGCAGGTCGGCCACTTCAGGGTCCAGCTCGTCGATGTTGGCGGAGCCGGCAATGAAGTTGCCTTCCATCATCAGCATGCAGTAGATCGCTTCGTGAACGCCGGCGGCGCCCAGGGAGTGACCCGACAGGCTCTTGGTGGAGCTGATGGCCGGAGCCTTGTCGCCGAACACTTCACGCACGCCTTTCATTTCCGCGACGTCGCCGACCGGGGTCGAGGTGCCGTGGGTGTTCAGGTAGTCGATCGGGGTGTCGACGGTGGACAGCGCCTGCTGCATGCAGCGGATCGCGCCTTCGCCGCTTGGGGCAACCATGTCGTAGCCGTCGGAAGTCGCGCCGTAGCCGACGATTTCCGCGTAGATCTTCGCGCCGCGGGCCAGAGCGTGTTCCAGCTCTTCGACCACGACCATGCCGCCACCGCCGGCGATGACGAAGCCGTCACGGTCAGCGTCGTAGGCACGGGAGGCTTGTTCCGGAGTGTCGTTACGCTTGCTGGACAGGGCGCCCATGGCGTCGAACAGGAACGACTGGCTCCAGTGCTCTTCTTCACCGCCGCCGGCGAAGACGATGTCCTGCTTGCCCATCTGGATCTGTTCCATGGCGGTACCGATGCAGTGAGCACTGGTGGCGCAGGCAGAAGCGATGGAGTAGTTCAGGCCCTTGATCTTGAACGGAGTGGCCAGGCAAGCGGAAACGGTGCTGCTCATGGTCCGCGTGACGCGGTATGGGCCGACGCGCTTGACGCCTTTCTCGCGCAGGATGTCCAGCGCTTCCATCTGGTTCAGGGTCGATGCGCCACCGGAGCCGGCGATCAGGCCGGTGCGCGGGTTGGACACCTGCTCTTCGGTCAGGCCGGAGTCGGTGATGGCGTCTTTCATGGCCAGGTAGGCATAAGCTGCCGCATGGCCGACGAAGCGATAGATCTTGCGATCGATCAGTTCTTCAAGGTTGAGGTCGATGGAGCCGGAAACCTGGCTACGCAGACCCATTTCGGCATATTCCGGGTTGAACCGGATGCCAGGGCGGCTTGCACGCAGGTTAGCGGAGACGGTCTCTTTGTCATTGCCCAGGCAAGAAACGATGCCCAGACCAGTGATAACGACGCGGCGCATGCGGATAACCCTTAGAAGTTGTCAGTGGAGGTGAACACGCCGACCCGGAGGCCTTCGGCGGTGTAGATTTCGCGACCGTCGACAGTGACCGAACCGTCGGCGATGGCCAGGTTCAGCTTGCCCTTGAGGACGCGCTTGATATGAATGTTATAGGTGACTTTCTTGGCGGTCGGCAGGACCTGGCCGAAGAATTTCACTTCGCCCGAACCCAGCGCACGGCCACGGCCCGGCAGGCCTTGCCAGCCCAGGAAGAAGCCGACCAGCTGCCACATGGCGTCGAGGCCCAGGCAGCCCGGCATCACCGGATCGCCTTCGAAGTGGCAGGCGAAGAACCACAGGTCCGGATTGATATCCAGCTCGGCGACCAATTCACCCTTGCCGTACTTGCCACCTTCTTCGCTGATCAGGGTGATGCGATCAACCATCAGCATGTTCGGGGCGGGCAGTTGCGCGTTACCTGGGCCGAACAGCTCACCGCGACTGCAGCGCAGCAGGTCTTCCCGGGTAAAGGCGTTTTGTTTGGTCATGCGAGCTCCTCAATAGTCCCATGCGGCAGGTGGGGCAAATCTTCCCGGCCGATCGAAGCGTTCATGCCTCGAACCGGCAGCCTACTCATAGACTATTGCGTTGTGGTGAAAGTCACAGCACCAAGGACATGAATGTACACTTGTGCACTGAAATTATTATTCAAGCCCCTTTTCGGGCCTGTCGAGGTGCCTAAGACTGCCGCACTTTCGCCTTTCACGCCAGTCACAGATGGTCGAAAGGCCTGTACTACTGCACCCACCGTTGCAGAATTTGTTGCAGATCAGTCCGTTTGAATGGCTTGGCCAGGTAATCGTTCATCCCAGCCGACAGACAGGCCTCGCGATCGCCCTGCAAGGCATTGGCGGTCAGGGCGATGATTGGCAGGTCGGTGCACCCGGGTAACTGGCGGATTTGCCGGGTGGCTTCATAGCCATCGATGATCGGCAAGCGGCAGTCCATCAGGATCGCTTCGAAAATCAGGCTCTCGGCACTGCGTACCGCCTGCGCGCCGTCGGCGGCGACACTGACCTTGAAACCCAGGCTGCGCAACATGGCTTCGATGACCGTCTGGTTGACCGGATTGTCCTCGACCAGCAGCACATTGCGCCCTTCGCCGTCGCTGTCGCCGGTTTGCGCGCGGGGCGGCAACAGCGGCTGCGTCTGCTGGTGCAGGGCCAGGGGAATTTCCAGGGTGAATACCGAACCGCGGCCTTCCTCACTCTGCGCGCGCAAGGTGCCGCCCATGCGTTCGGCGAGGGTGCGAGCAATCGGCAGGCCCAGTCCGGTGCCGCCGTAGCGCCTTGAAATGGAACTGTCGGCTTGCTGGAATGCGTTGAACATCAACTCCAGGCTTTCGGCCGGGATGCCGATGCCGCTGTCACGCACCGTGCAGGTGAACCACAGCAGTTCGTGATCCAGCGACTGCCATTGCGCCTCGAGGGTGACGCGGCCCTTCTCGGTGAACTTCAGCGCGTTGCCCACCAGGTTGACCAGTATCTGCCGGATACGCGTCGGGTCGCCCTTGACCTGCAGGCCGCGCATGTCGTCGGGGATCATCAATTGCAGGTCGAGACCGCGTTGCGCGGCGCTGTGCTGGAACGACTGGGCGCAACTGCCGATCAGATCGGCGAGGTTGAAGGGAATGTGCTCCAGTTCCAGTTCCGAACGTTCGATCCGCGAGAAATCCAGGATGTCATTGATGACCTTGAGCAAGTGCTCGGTGGACTCCGAGGCCAGCGCCGCGTACTCCACCTGTTCCTCGGTCATGTCGGTGGTTTCCAGCAACTGCAGCATGCCCAGTACGCCATTCATCGGCGTGCGCAGTTCATGGCTCATCATGGCGAGGAAGTCGGATTTGGCGTTGTTGGCCTTTTCCGCCTCTTCGCGGGTCTGGATCAACTGTGCCATGGCCTGATGCTGTTCGCGGCTGGCCTGTTCGAGGCCGCTGGCGAGGTTGTTGATGTGTTGCGACAGTGCCCCCAGCTCGGTGTCATCGACAATCGGCAGCGGTTTTTTGTAATCGCCGGCCTGGATCGCCTTGACGGCATTGCCGATATCACGGATCGGTTGCGACAGGCTGCTCGCCAGGCGTCGGGCCACGAGGAAGGTAAACAGCAGGGCAAACAGCGCCAGAATGGCAGCCTTGAGCACGATTTCCTGCTGGCGCCGACTGAAGGCATCGTTGGACAGCCCGACGATCACCCGGCCGAGGTAGTCCTCGGTGGGGGCGGCAGTGGCGGTTTTGCTGCTCTGGAAAAAGTCATTGTGCAAAGCGATTCGCTGGAGCCGTATGGGGGCCTGGAACACTTCGAGCTGTTGAGCGCGATTGTGGTGTTCGTTCGGTTGTTCGACGTACACCAGAACCCGGTTGGCGCTGTCCTGGACTTCCAGAAAGCTCACGTTGGGCGTGGCCAGCGTCGCCTTGAGCAAGGTTTCAAGCACTTCGCTGTTGCCCGAAATCACCCCGTACTCGGTGGCGGGGGCCAGTTGGTTGGCGATCAACTGGCCGGTGTGGGAGATTTCCTGACGCAGATCCTGGATACGCACGAATGTGAAGAAGCTGATCAGCAACAAGGTCAGCAGCAGGGCAGGGCCGAGGCTGATGAGTTGGGTGCGGGTGTTGATGTCCCAGCGACGGCGCAGGTTCATGGGCGGCGTTCTCCTTCAGCCAGCAATGTGGCGACAGACGCCTCGTTTATCTCTTCGATACCCAGGGAGCGCGCCACCTGGGGATTGCTCGCGACCTTGAATCGATGGGGATAGTGCGAGCGCGGCCAGGTGGTCGGTGGCCGGTCGAGTAACTCATCGAGGACCGCCAGCCAGTCGCTCTGATCGCTGTAGGTGCTGGCCAGGCTCCCGGCCTTGACGAAGCTCGCGTTGGGGCCGATCAGTGCCATTTGCCGCGAGTAGCTGCTCAGCAGCAGGTTCTTTGCGGTTTGCGGGTTGTACAGGTCGGCGTCGTCCAGTCCCAGCAACACGTCGCTGTTCTTCAGCAAGGTCTGCAACGGACGGCTGTCGTGAATGTTGTCCCAGCGTTGGGTGACCACCTCAAGGCCCAGGGGGAGGGCGGCCTGACGCAGCTCATCCAACAGGAATTCACTGTGGTTGTCGTAGAGCACGCCAATGCGTCTGGCTTGGGGCAACAGGGTGCGGGTCAGGCGTAATTGGCGGTCCGGCGGTGGATCGCTCCACAGCAGGCAAAGGCGCGCCGGCAGCGAGCTGTTCAAGCGTTGCCGGGCTTGCAGGCGGCTGATGCGCAGCACCAGTGTCGCCGGGCCCTGGGCGTCCTGCAGGCGCCAGTCGAGGCTGGGCAGATCGAGGAGAATCAAGCGGATATTTTCCGGCAGTTTTTCCGGTATCGGCAAACTGGCCAGCGCCTGGAATCGTACGTTGTCGTTCGGTCGCAACTCGCTCAGGGCCTGGGTAAACGCCCGCACACCGGGGCTGTCTTCGGCCCCCGTGAGCAAAATGTCGGCCGCATTGCTCGCCAGGCTGCCCAGCATGCCGGTGAACAACAGGCAAAGCACCGCCAGCAACCGGCTCAAGGTCGGTGTTCTCCAGGCCGGACGATACGGCATCTTACAGTTCCAGCTCTGCGCTGAAATACATCACGTGGCGCTGGTCATAACGGTTATCGATGAAGGTGGTCGGCTGATTGTCCAGGCGTTGCTGGAGCACTCCGGCCAGTTCCAGGCTGGCCTTGCCCAGGGCGATACGTTTGGCGATGCGCGCATCGACCCGTTCGAAGCGGTAACCGTTGAGGGCGTCGTCGCCATAATAGAAAAGCGCACTGTTCCAGCCCCGGCCCCAATCCCGCAGCCATCCGGCTGAACCACTGTTGTTTGCAGTCTGCCTGGCATCCAGCGGATTGCTGGCGTCGGCATCGACGTAGGCATAGGTCAGTCGCAGGCGATCGAAGCTGCCGACGCGCCAGTCGAGCTGGGTTTCGGCTCCCGAAAAACGCTCCTTGTTGGCGTTGCTGGCGACGTACTGATTGTTGCGCAGCGGTTCACTGATCATGCCGGTGATTTCGTCGTGGAACAACTTCACGTCGAGTGCCAGCCCCGTTTCGGGGAAGTAGCCGTTGTAGCCCAGCTCCCGGGAGCGCATGTGCTCTTGATCGAGGTCGCCCGGGCCGCGGGTCTTGACGAAATAGCGGGCGCTGGACTGGCCAAAGGCACCGGGCTTGAGGTTAGTGACCTGATAACTCCAGTTGACGTTGTTCTCGAACATGTCCGGCGAGCGGATGGCCTCGGAGTACACCGCACGCAAGCCGTGGCGCGGGTTGATCAGGTAGTTGACCGCCATGCGAGGTGTCAGCGAGCTGCCGATCAGCCGGGCATCTTCGAACATGGCGCCGCCTTGCAGCAACCAGTGTTCGCTGGCACGCCACTCGACCTGGCCGAACACCCGCCAGGTCCTGTCATCGAGAGTGCCATTGAAGTAAGTCTCGGAATCCGCCCGGTCGTAACGATAGTTCATCCCGCTGACCAGCCGCAGGTTATCGGCAAGGCTCAGGGTGTCCTGCAGTTCAAGGTCGTAGCGCGTTTCCCGGGTGCTCTGGTCGATGTCGCCGCAAACGGTCTGGCTCGCACCGTTGCGCCATTGATCGAGTACCTGGTTGGCCAGCGCCTGCTCGGCGGGTGTGCCAGCCGGGGCTCCACGGCCGGTGAAGCGTGTGATGTTGCGGGCCAGGCGTTCGGTGTAGTTCGGGTTCAGTTGCCAGAGCTCGGTCAATTGCGGGCTGAACGAAATTTCTGCGTCGCAGGCGCGCCAGGTTTGCTGGCGATCCCAGTGTTGGGCCGAACCCTGGATATAAAGGCTGTGATCGGGATTGATGTCCAGGTTCCAGCGCAACGACCCGGCGTAGTCCTTGGCGGTGACGTCGGAGTCGTTGCCGGCACGGGTAATCCCCGGGAACACCGGCCGGTAGGTATAGGGCCGCTGGTTGGTGCCGTCCTTGGCATTCACTTGCCAATCGAGGCTTTGCCGTTCGTCGAGGCTCTGGCTGACCGCGAGGTTGAAGCGATCGAGGCGACGACTGTCATGGTAATCAGCGCCGGTTCTGTCGGTGTCGAAGCCGTCGTCTTGCTGGCCGGACAGGGACAGACGCATGTCACCATCCTCCCAGCCCAGGCCCTGGCTGGCATAAAAGTCGTTGATGCCGCGCTGCCCCCGGGTGACCTTCATGCGGGTACCGAGGCTGTCGGCCGGCCGCCGGGTAATGATGTTGACCACCGCCATCAGGGCATTGGCGCCGTAGCTGACGGTATTGGGCCCGCGAAAGACTTCGATGCGCTCGATGTCTTCCATGGCCACCGGAATGTCGCTCCAGTCGACGGTGGCCAGGCCGGCGCGATACACCGAGCGCCCGTCGATCAGCACTTGCATGCGTCGCGCTTCAGTCGCATTGGTGCCGTGGTAGTTCACCGCGGCCTGGTTGCCGCTGATGTTGCCGACCATCATCCCCGGCACCAGGCGCAGCAGTTCGCTGATGTCACGGGCACCGGTGGCGTGGATCAGGGCGCTGTCGATCACCGTCATGCTGCCCGGCACGGCCGCCGGCGACTGCTTCAGGCGCGTGGCGGTGAGCACTTGCGGCAGCGGTTCGCTGTCCAGGAACAGGTCGTCGGCCAGCACCGGCGAGCTGAAAATCAGCGCCAGTACCAGAGGCGAACGCGGTGAAGGAGCAGCCGGAGACACAACACATCCCTGTCAGTGATTGATGGCGCGCATGTTAACCGAGCCGAATGACTTTTCCATTCACGATGTCTGCATTTTCCTCGGTTTTATTGGTCTTCTTCCTGCGGGTGCAGGTATTTGATGTCGGGGCTGGCCGCCGATGGGCTGCCCCGTATAATGCCGACATCGCCACTGGTATGGATTAACGGATTGCATATGACTGAACAGCGCCCGATTGCGGTCCTGGGAGGCGGAAGTTTTGGAACCGCCGTGGCTAATCTGCTGGCCGAGAACGGGCATCAGGTCCTTCAGTGGATGCGTGACCCCGAACAGGCCGAGGCCATTCGGGTCAATCGCGAAAACCCGCGTTACCTCAAAGGCATCAAGATTCTGCCCGGCGTCACCCCGGTCACCGACCTGCAAGCCACCCTGGATGCCAGCGACCTGTGTTTCGTCGCGTTGCCCTCCAGCGCGCTGCGCTCGGTGCTGGTGCCGCACGCCGAACGCTTGAGCGGCAAAATGCTGGTGAGCCTGACCAAAGGCATCGAAGCCCACACGTTCAAGTTGATGAGCGAGATCCTTGAAGAAATCGCCCCGCAGGCACGCATTGGCGTCCTGTCCGGCCCCAACCTGGCCCGTGAAATTGCAGA
The DNA here is from genome assembly GCF_059424105.1 of Pseudomonas sp. GW456-E7. NCBI lineage: Bacteria > Pseudomonadati > Pseudomonadota > Gammaproteobacteria > Pseudomonadales > Pseudomonadaceae > Pseudomonas > Pseudomonas sp. GW456-E7. The sequence continues at coordinate 106,761 of NZ_JBWKZB010000013.1, forward strand.
ACATGCGCTGACGGCCACGGTGGTCGCCAGTGAAGACGAAGAACTGTGCCAACAGGTTCAGGCCGCGCTGCACGGCCGCACCTTTCGCGTTTATGCCAGCGCCGACCGTTTCGGCGTGGAACTGGGCGGGGCGTTGAAAAACGTCTACGCGATCATCGCCGGCATGGCGGTGGCGCTGGGCATGGGGGAAAACACCAAGAGCATGCTGATCACCCGGGCACTGGCGGAAATGACCCGCTTCGCGGTGAATCAGGGCGCCAACCCGATGACCTTCCTGGGCCTGGCCGGCGTGGGCGACTTGATCGTGACCTGTTCTTCACCAAAGAGCCGCAACTATCAGGTCGGCTTCGCCCTCGGCCAGGGCCTGAGCCTGGACGAGGCCGTCACGCGCCTGGGTGAAGTCGCCGAAGGGGTCAACACCCTTAAAGTACTCAAGGCCAAGTCCCAGGAGGTTGGCGTGTACATGCCGCTGGTCGCCGGGTTGCACGCGATCCTGTTCGAAGGCCGCACGCTGGAGCAGGTCATCGGTCTGTTAATGCGTGGCGAGCCGAAAACCGACGTCGACTTTATTTCCACCAGTGGTTTCAATTAATCACGCTTGCCATAAAAGCAGGGAGTTGCGCATGAACGATCCAAAAGTAGAAGCCAAGTATGAATCCATCCTGCTGCGCGTGTTGTGGATGATCGTCTTCGTGCTGGTGTGGCAAGTCGCGCAGTTCATCCTCGGCGCCGTCGTGCTGGTGCAGTTGATCTATCGTTTGTTTTATGGCGCCCCGAGCGCCAGCCTGATGAACTTTGGCGACAGTCTGAGCCAGTTTCTGGCGCAGATCGGTCGTTTCGGCAGCTTTCACAGCGACCAGAAGCCTTGGCCGTTCGCCGATTGGCCGACGCCGCGTACACCGGAAGGTGAAGCGCCGCATGTTGTGGCACCGGCACCGCATCCGGCTCGAGATGAGGAACCCAAGCTATGAAACTCTGGGTATTGCGTCATGGTGAAGCTGTACCACACGGCTCCCGGCCCCACGATTCGGAGCGGGAACTGACGGACCACGGTCGTGAGGAGGTGCTGCGCAGCGCCGCGCAACTGATCGGGCAACCGCTGACGGCGATATACGCAAGTCCGTACCTGCGAGCGCAGCAGACGGCGCAACTGGTGCGCGAAACACTGGGGTTCGAGCCGGAAATCCGCACTGTCGAGTGGCTGACACCGGACACCGAGCCGGACAAGGTCGCCGAGCAAATGGTGGCGGTGAGCGATGTCCTGCTGGTCAGTCACAACCCTCTGGTGGGGAATTTGTTGAGCTACCTGCAACATGGCGCGGGACATCCACCGGAGCGGGTCAGCACCGCCGGCCTGGCCGAGCTCGAGAGCAATGAGTTGTTGGTCGGGTCGATGAGGCTCAACGACATCAAGCACCCATAAAAGCAAAGATCGCAGCCTGCGGCAGCTCCTACAAGATGCACGCCATTTCCATGTAGGAGCTGCCGCAGGCTGCGATCTTTTGATCTTGCTTTTTACCTGTAAAAAATTAACCAAGCACTTGCTTGGTTGACTACGCTTGCTCCAGAACAAAAACACAGGAGCGAGTCATGTCTGCTGCTTTTCGTTTGCCGCTGGACGTTTTCTACGAGCGTGAGGCCCGTCACCCCCGCCAGCGCTTCCTGGTCCAGCCGGTCGGAGGCGGCCAGGTCGAGACCTTGACCTGGGCGGACGTCGGTCACCAGGCCCGTTGCGCGGCCCATTGGTTGCGAGCGCGGGAGTTGCCGCAGGGCAGCCATATCGCCCTGATCTCGAAGAACTGTGCGCACTGGATCATCGCCGACCTGGCGATCTGGATGGCCGGGCATGTGTCGGTGCCCTTGTACCCCAACCTCACCGCCGAATCGGTTGCCCAGGTGCTCGAACATTCGGAAGCGGCGCTGGCATTCATCGGCAAGCTTGACGACTGGCCAGGCATGTCCCGTGGCGTCAGCCCCGACCTGCCGACCATCAGCCTGCCCCTGCATCCGCCGGGTACGTTCGATTTCAGTTGGGCCGACCTGCAAGGCAGCTCGCCCATCCAGGACGATCCGAAACCTGCCGCCGATCAACTGGCGACCATCATTTACACCTCCGGCACCACGGGCATGCCCAAAGGCGTGATGCACAGCTTCGGCAATCTGGGCTTCGCCACCACACGCGGCACTGCGTTGTTTGGCCTCAACGAGTCGGACCGGTTGTTGTCCTACCTGCCGCTGTGCCACGTTGCCGAACGGATGTTCGTCGAACTGGCGTCGATCTATACCGGCCAAACGGTATTTTTCGCCGAGAGCCTGGACACCTTCCTCACCGACCTGCAGCGTGCGCGCCCGACCGCACTGTTTGGCGTGCCGCGCATCTGGACCAAATTCCAGATGGGCGTGTACAGCAAGATCCCGGCAAAACGTCTCAACTTCCTGCTTGGCCTGCCGATCATCGGCAAACGAGTCGGGCATAAAGTTCTCGCCGGACTGGGTCTGGATGCGTTGCGCATCGCGTTGTCCGGCGCGGCACCGGTGCCGCAAACCTTGTTGCAGTGGTACCGCAAACTGGGACTGGACGTGCTGGAGGTCTACGGCATGACCGAGAGTTGCGGTTACTCCCACATCGGCATCCCGGGCCAGAACAAACCAGGCTGGATCGGCAAGCCGTGCCCGGAAGTTGAAGTGCGGATCGCCGAGACGGGGGAGGTCATGGTGCGCAGTGGCGCGACCATGCTCGGCTATTTCAAGGAACCGGAAAAAACCGCTGACACCATTACCGAGGACGGCTTCCTGCGCACCGGCGACAAGGGCGAGGAGGACGCCGAAGGCAATCTGCGCCTGACCGGGCGCCTGAAGGAAATCTTCAAGACCAGCAAAGGCAAATACGTGGCGCCGGCACCGATTGAAAATCGCCTGGCCGTGCATTCGCGTATCGAACAGGTCTGCGTGGTGGGCGATGGCTTGAGTGCACCGCTGGGTTTGTGCGTGTTGTCGGCGGTCGGCCAACAGGATGCCGACGGGGCCGCACGCGCCGGCCTGCATTCGAGCCTGGAAAAACTGCTGGAAGAGGTCAACGGTGCGCTCGACAAGCATGAACAGCTGCGGCGCCTGGTGGTGGTCAAGGACAGTTGGGCCGTGGAAAACGGCTTTCTCACCCCGACGTTGAAGATCAAGCGCAACGTGATCGAAGCGGCGTACGGTGAGCGTTTTGCAGAATGGAGCGAGCGCAACGAAGCGGTGCTGTGGCAGGATTGATTCACCAACAAAACCAACAAGGAAACCCTGCGATGAGTCTGTGGCGCACCGCTCCCAACATCGAGCAGTTGAACGCAATCCAGAAAAATACCATCGGCGAACTGCTGGACATCCGTTTTGAGTCCTTCGACGATGAGTCCCTGACCGCCAGCATGGTCGTCGATCACCGCACCCATCAGCCTTACGGTTTGCTGCATGGCGGTGCCTCGGTGGTGCTGGCCGAATCGGTCGGCTCGATGGCCAGCTACCTGTGCATTGATGCCAGCAAGTTCTATTGCGTGGGCCTGGAAATCAACGCCAACCATTTGCGCGGCCTGCGCAGCGGGCGGGTGACGGCAGTGGCCAAGCCGATCCACATCGGCCGCACGACCCATGTCTGGGACATTCGGTTGACCAGCGATGAGGGCAAGGCCAGTTGTGTGTCGCGGTTGACCATGGCGGTGGTGCCGTTGGGTGAGAAACCTCCGTTACGTTGACGGTTTGAAATCAAAGGATCGCAGCCTGCGGCAGCTCCTGCCACCATTCCTGGTAGTTATGGTCATTGCTGTAGGAAGCGGTCTTACGGACAATCAACGTCTGTTCTCGCTCATGGATTTGCAGGTATGTCGCAACAGATCTTTTTCGCCCACGCCAATGGTTTTCCTTCGGGGACCTACGGCAAGTTGTTTGCGGCGCTGGCACCCGAGTTTCAGGTGACGCATCTGGAGCAGCACGCCCACGACCCGCGTTACCCGGCGGACGATAACTGGTACAACCTGGTGGATGAGCTGATCCATCACCTGCAACAACAGGCCGAGCCCGTGTGGGGCGTCGGTCACTCCTTCGGCGGGGTGTTGCACCTGCATGCGGCCTTGCGCTGCCCTGAGCTGTATCGCGGGGTGGTGATGCTCGACTCGCCAGTGCTGACCCGAGCCGATCAATGGGTCATACGTGCGGCCAAACGCTTCGGTTTCATCGACCGCCTGACGCCGGCCGGCCGTACCCTGGGCCGCCGCGAAGAGTTCGCCGACCTGGAAAGCGCCCGGAAATACTTTGCCGGTAAAACCCTGTTTCGCGGTTTCGACCCCGAATGCTTCGATGCCTACCTGCAACATGGCTTGCACCAGGTCGGCGACAAACTGCGCCTGCGGTTCGACCCGGCCACGGAAATCAGCATCTATCGCGGCGTGCCGCACACCAGCCCGGGCAGCACCCGCAAGTTGCAAGTGCCGCTGGCGGTGGTTCGCGGGCACAACAGCCGAGTGGTGATGCGCCATCACGCCAGTTCGGTCGACCGCCTGCCGTTGGGCGAGTCGTTGACCATGCCCGGCGGCCACATGTTTCCGCTCGAGCGTCCCCTTGATACCGCGCAAATGCTCAAAGGTCTGTTCCATCGCTGGGATGGCCGTCGACAACAGGATTGCGCATGAGCCATGCCGTCGAAGAGGTCCGCCTGAGCCTGCCGCACATCGAACTGGCGGCACACCTGTTCGGTCCTGAAGACGGTTTGCCGGTCATTGCCCTGCATGGCTGGCTGGACAACGCCAACAGCTTTGCCCGTCTGGCTCCCAAACTCAAAGGCCTGCGCATCATCGCGCTGGACATGGCCGGTCACGGTCATTCCGGGCATCGCCCGCCGGGAGCCGGTTACGCCATGTGGGACTATGCCCACGATGTGCTGCAAGTCGCCGAACAGCTTGGACTGAAGAAATTTGCGCTGATGGGGCATTCGATGGGCGCCATCGCTTCGCTGATCATCGCCGGGTCGATGCCCGAGCGGGTCACCCACCTGGCGCTGATCGACGGCATCATTCCTCCTACAGACAAGGGGGAAAACGCTGCCGAGCGCATGGGCATGGCCCTGCAGGCGCAACTGGATCTGCGGGAGAAGCGCAAACCGGTCTACGACACCCTCGACCGCGCCATCGAAGCGCGCATGAAGGGCCTGGTGGCGGTCAGCCGCGAAGCCGCGGAACTGCTGGCGCAGCGGGGTCTGATGCCGGTATCGGGTGGTTATACCTGGCGCACCGACAATCGCCTCACGCTGCCATCGCCACTGCGCCTGACCACCGAGCAGGCCATGGCCTTCGTCCAGCGGATCAAATGTCCAGCAACGCTGGTGGTCGCTGCCGACGGCATGCTCGCCAAACACCCCGAGTTGCTGGAGCGTCTACCCTTTAGCCGGGAACAGCTGCCAGGCGGCCACCATCTGCACCTGAATGACGAGTCCGGTGCCGATCTTGTCGCAGACTGTTTCAATCGGTTTTTCGCCATTCCTTGACTTGCGCCGGGCAACTGTCGAGGCTTGACGGGTTGAAAAGGGAGACAACCATGATAGATCTCTACACCGCTGCGACCCCGAATGGCCACAAGGTCTCTATCGTGCTCGAGGAACTCGGCCTGCCCTACAGGGTGCATGCCTTGAGTTTCGACAAGAAGGAGCAGAAGTCCGCGGACTTCCTCAAGATCAACCCCAATGGCCGGATTCCGGCAATTGTCGACCGCGCCAATGGCGATTTCGCCGTGTTCGAGTCCGGCGCCATCCTGATTTACCTCGCAGAACAGACCGGCAAACTGATGCCGAGCGACCCGAAGGGACGTTCGCTGGTGTTGCAGTGGCTGATGTTCCAGATGGGTGGCATCGGCCCGATGCAGGGCCAGGCCAACGTGTTCTTCCGCTACTTTCCGGAAAAACTCCAGGGCGCCATCGACCGCTATCAGCACGAGACCCGTCGCCTCTATGAAGTGCTCGACACGCGTTTGCAAAGCGTGGAGTTCCTCGCCGATGAATACAGCATTGCCGACATCGCCACCTTTCCATGGGTGCGCGGTTACGAGTGGTCGGGTGTCCCGGTGGAGGGCTTGACGGCGTTGCAACGCTGGATGGCAACCCTGGAGGCCCGGCCGGCGGTGCAGCGTGGTCTGCAGGTACCGCAACGCGCCGATGAAGCCAGTGTCATCAAGGGCGCCCAGGCCATGCTGATCCGATGAGTCTATCCATGCGTTCATTCAGTTTGCTGGTGCTGTGCAGTTTCAGTCCCTTGTTGTTCGCCGCCGATGTTCCTGGCAGTCAGGACCTGCCGATAGTGCCGCGCATGGTCGACGCCCAGATTGTCGACTATCGCCCTGCCGCCGAACTGGAGCGGATCTACCCCTTGGGCTCGATCCGCAAGATCAGTGGCCAGTTACGTTTCGACGGTCAGGTCAGTGCCCGCGGCAACGTCACTTCGGTGACCTACGAGTTGCCAGCGGAGCATTCTTCCATCGAAGCGTTCACCGCTGCCCGCGAGGCGTTGCAAAAACAGGACGCCGGGTTGCTCTTTTGGTGCCAGGCGCGCGATTGCGGCGAAAGCAGCCTCTGGGCCAACGAAGTCTTCGGCAACGCCAAACTGTACGGTGCCGACGATCAACAAGCCTATTTGCTGCTGCGACTTGCCGCGCCACGGGATAACACGCTCGTCGCGCTGTACAGCATCACCCGCGGTAATCGCAAAGCCTACCTGCATGTCGAGCAGTTCGACGCTTCGGCACCGCTGGGCGAGTTGTTTCCGACGTCCGCGACCTTGCTGCGTGAGCTCAAGAGCACCGGCGAACTGGATTTTTCCACGTTGAACAGTGCACCAGACGAGACCTGGCTGCGCCTGATTTCCCGCGGACTGAATCTGGACACCACCTTGCGGGTCAGCATTTCCGGAGCGAACGCCGAAGCCTGGCGTCAGGCACTGATTGCCCAGGGCGTGCGTGCCGCGCGAATGGAAGCCGGCAGTGCCGAAGGCTCTGGCCTGCACATCGAGCTATTGCGGTAGGCTGTACCGGGCGAGCGTGCACGCTGCGTTCGCCTACTCTTTTGCTGACTGATATTTTCGGGATTTTCAATGATCAATAACGATCGCCTGTTGGTGCAGATCCTGCTCGTCGTGCTGTTCGGCGCGAGCTTCTGGGTGATGGCGCCGTTCTGGTCGGCGATGTTCTGGGGCGCCGTCCTGGCATTCGCCAGTTGGCCGCTGATGCGCTTGCTGACCCGTTGGCTCAATGGCCGCGAGTCTCTGGCGGCGGCATTGCTGACGCTGGGCTGGATGGTGCTGGTCGCGGCACCGTTGGTGTGGCTGGGTTTCAACCTCGCCGATCATGTGCGTGATGCCACCGCATTCATCAAGGATGCGCAGGTCGAGGGGCTGCCCGAAGCACCGGCCTGGCTGGGTTCGATTCCCCTGGTGGGCGAGCGGCTGGTCGGACTCTGGAACAGCATTGATGAGCAGGGCGCGGCGATGATGGTGTCGCTCAAGCCTTATCTGGGGCAGATGGGTAACTGGTTGCTGGCGCGCAGCGCGCAGATCGGCGGCGGTATTCTCGAACTGACCCTGAGCATCGTCTTCGTGTTCTTTTTCTATCGTGACGGACCGCGCCTGGCGGCGTTTGTGCACACATTGCTGGAACGGCTGATCGGTCAACGGGCCGGCTACTACATTGAACTGGTGGCAGGCACGGTACAGCGGGTGGTGAACGGAGTGATTGGTACAGCAGCGGCCCAGGCGATCCTGGCGCTGATCGGGTTCCTGATTGCCGGCGTACCGGGTGCGCTGGTGCTCGGCATCGTGACCTTCATGCTCAGCCTGATTCCGATGGGGCCGCCGCTGGTGTGGATTCCGGCGACAGCCTGGCTGGCCTGGAAAGGCGAGTACGGGATGGCCATATTCCTCGGCATCTGGGGCACATTCGTCATCAGCGGTGTCGACAACGTGCTCAAGCCGTACCTGATCAGCCGTGGCGGTAACCTGCCGCTGGTCATCGTGCTGCTTGGGGTGTTTGGCGGGTTGATTGCCTTTGGTTTTATCGGCCTGTTCATCGGCCCGACATTGCTGGCGGTGGCCTATAGCCTGTTGATCGACTGGAGCAAGACACAGGCACGGGCTGAGGATCGCCTGCCCTGAAGTTCCAGGGGCCGTAGTCCATTGAACCGCTGAGGGGTAGTGGGCTTTTTTTGGGTTCTTCACGGAATCCCGGGGGAACACCGATAACGAAATACCTGTAGGAGCTGCCGGAGGCTGCGATCTTTTGATCTTGATCTTCAGCAATCTCCAGATCGCAAAAGCAAAATCAAAATCAAAATCAAAAGATCGCAGCCTCCGGCAGCTCCTACAAGGGAGCACGTGCACCACCAGACAACGAGGCCGATCGCGGCGGGCTCTGTAGGGGTATCAGGTACGCGGCAGGCGAATCACGGCCGTCAGACCGCCACCAGGCGTCTCTTCCAAGGTTAACTGCCCGCCCATTCGTTGCGCCGCCTCACGCGCAATGGTCATGCCCAGGCCAACGCCGCCGGAATTGCGATTGCGCGAGCCTTCAAGGCGAAAGAAGGGTTCGAACACGGCTTCACGTTGTTCAGTGGCGATACCCGGTCCATGGTCGATGACCCGGATCACCAGGTGTTCACGATGGTCTTGCAGGGTGATCAGCGCCTGCCCGGCATAACGCAGGGCATTGTCCATCAGGTTGTTGATGCAGGAACGCAGGGCCATCGGCTGCACTTGCAGCGGGGCACAGTGACCGCTGGCCTGGACGTCTGCGCCCTGGTCCTGGGCATTTTCACTCAGGGACTCCACCAGCGCCTGCACGTCCATCCACTGTGGGGCTTCGCTGGTGCGCTGTTCATGCAGATAGGTGAGGGTGGCGTCGAGCATGCTGATCATGTCGTCGAGGTCTTGCCGCATCTGGCCTTGCAGCTTGTCGTCGTCGATTTTTTCCAGCCGCAGCTTGAGCCGTGACAGCGGCGTGCGCAGGTCGTGGGACACGGCGCCGAGCATGCGCGAGCGCTGCTTGACCTGTTCAAGGATGCGCCGCTGCATTTTGTTGAAGGTGTGCGCCGCTTGCCGCGCTTCCCGTGGCCCCGACTCTTCCAGCGGCGGGCTGTCGAGGTTCTCGCTCAAGCGCTCGGCTGCGTCGCTCAGGCGCTGGATTGGCCGGCTCAGCAGTTTGGCGCCGTACCAGGCGGCAATGATCAGCGAGACCAATTGAAAAGTCAGCGGCACCAGGGGGCCGCCGAACCACGGCCTTGGCGGCCGCTTCTCGAAGCGTGGGTCCAGTGGCGGGCGTGGTCCTTCCAGGCCTTCGGAAAACTCCGGTGGACGTGGCGGCGGTGGCGGACCGTAATGATGAAACCAGGCAAAGGCCAGCAGGTGCGCGAGGATAATCGCCAGCAACAACACGCCAAACAGGCGGCCGAACAGCGTATCGAAGCGCCCGCGCATCAGCCGATGTCTCGGGCATCGAACAGGTAACCCTCGCCACGAACAGTCTTGATCAACTGCGGAGCCTTGGGATCGTCGCCGAGTTTCTGGCGCAGGCGCGACACCAGCAGGTCGATGCTGCGGTCAAAGGCTTCAATCGAACGACCGCGGGCGGCGTCCAGCAGTTGTTCACGGCTGAGCACCCGGTGCGGACGTTCGATAAATACCCAGAGCAGGCGGAATTCGGCGTTGGACAGCGGTACCACCAGGCCATCGTCGGCAATCAGTTGCCGCAGCACGCTGTTCAGGCGCCAATTGTCGAAGCGAATGTTCGCCCGCTGTTCGCTGCGGTCATCGCGCACCCGACGCAGGATGGTCTGGATCCGCGCCACCAGCTCGCGGGGCTCGAACGGCTTGGCCATGTAGTCGTCGGCGCCCAGCTCGAGGCCAATGATCCGGTCGGTGGGTTCGCAGCGGGCGGTGAGCATCAGGATCGGAATGTCCGACTCGGCGCGCAGCCAGCGGCACAACGATAGTCCGTCTTCGCCTGGCAGCATCAGGTCGAGTACCACCACGTCGAAATGCTCCGCCTGCATCGCCTGGCGCATCGCGGCGCCATCGGTGACGCCGCTGGCGTGGATGTTGAATCGGGCCAGGTAGTCGATCATCAATTCGCGGATCGGCACGTCATCGTCGACGATCAGGGCACGAATGCTCCAGCGTTTGTCGTCACCGGGCGTCTTTTGGTCGTCGTTCACGGGGGCTTGGGTGTTGTGCATGCGTGCGTTCATCTGCCAGGTAGGCTGCCAACCACAAAGATAGGCGGCGAGGTTGTGGTTCCAGCATAGGCGTCCGGCCCTGAGGCGGGAAGTGCTGTTGCAGGGACCTGTTGCGGTTGCCGAGGGTAGCCGGCCCGGGTGTTGCGGGCGTGTCGTGTGTGTATCGAACTCGACACAATGGCCTCGGGGGCTAGTCTTGCCTGAGCCGTTTCGACGATTTACCGATCATCGGGTCCCGCAGCGGCGCTGGTTCCGCTACAATGCGCGCCGATTTCGACTTGCCTGAGAGCCCACTCATGTCCGCCTGCCAGACTCCTATCATCGTCGCCCTGGATTTCCCTACCCGTGACGCCGCACTGAAGCTGGCCGATCAGTTGGACCCGAAGCTGTGCCGGGTCAAAGTCGGTAAGGAACTGTTCACCAGCTGTGCCTCGGAAATCGTCGGCACCCTGCGCGACAAGGGTTTCGAAGTGTTCCTGGACCTCAAGTTCCACGACATCCCGAACACCACCGCGATGGCCGTCAAGGCCGCTGCGGAAATGGGCGTGTGGATGGTCAACGTGCATTGCTCCGGCGGCCTGCGCATGATGGCCGCGTGCCGTGAAGTGCTGGATCAGCGCAGCGGTCCCAAGCCACTGCTGATCGGCGTGACCGTGTTGACCAGCATGGAGCGTGAAGATCTGGCAGGTATCGGTCTGGACATCGAGCCGCAAGAGCAGGTCCTGCGCCTGGCCGCCCTGGCGGAAAAAGCCGGGATGGACGGCCTGGTGTGCTCGGCCCTGGAAGCCCAGGCGCTGAAATCGGCGCATCCGTCGCTGCAACTGGTGACCCCGGGGATTCGTCCGGCGGGCAGTGCCCAGGACGATCAGCGTCGCATCCTGACGCCACGTCAGGCACTGGATGCCGGTTCCGATTATCTGGTGATCGGCCGTCCGATCAGCCAGGCGGCGGATCCGGCGAAGGCGTTGGCTTCGGTCGTGGCTGAACTGGCTTAACCCGACACCGAAAATCAAAATGTGGGAGCGGGCTTGCTCGCGAATGCGGTGGATCAGTCAATAGATATGTCGGCTGACACACCGTATTCGCGAGCAAGCCCGCTCCCACAGTGGTTCTTGGGTTAGTTCAAATATCGGGTCAAATCTTCAACACCAGCTTCCCGAAATTCTCGCCGTTGAACAATTTCATCAGCGTCTCCGGGAATGTCTCCAGTCCTTCGACGATGTCTTCCTTGCTCTTGAGCTGCCCCTTGGCCATCCAGCCTGCCATTTCCTGGGCGGCGCTGGCGTATTGGGCGGCGTAGTCCATCACCACAAAACCTTCCATGCGTGCGCGGTTGACCAGCAGCGACAGGTAATTGGCCGGCCCCTTGACCGCTTCCTTGTTGTTGTACTGGCTGATGGCACCGCAAATCACCACTCGCGCCTTCATGTTCAGGCGGCTCAACACCGCGTCGAGAATGTCGCCACCCACATTATCGAAATACACGTCGACACCTTTCGGGCACTCGCGCTTGAGGCCGGCGAGGACGTCTTCGCTCTTGTAGTCGATAGCACCGTCGAAACCCAGTTCGTCGATCAAAAACTTGCACTTGTCCGCGCCGCCGGCGATGCCAACCACCCGGCAGCCTTTGATCTTGGCGATCTGCCCGGCAATGCTGCCCACGGCGCCCGCCGCACCCGACAGCACCACGGTGTCACCGGCCTTCGGCGCGCCGACGTCGAGCAGGGCGAAGTAGGCCGTCATCCCGGTCATGCCCAGCGCCGACAGATACCGCGGTAGCGGTGCCAGTTTCGGATCGACCTTGTAGAAACCTCGCGGCTCGCCGAGGAAAAAGTCCTGCACCCCGAGGGCGCCGTTAACGTAGTCCCCGACCGCGAAGCCCGGATTGTTCGACGCGATGACTTTGCCCACGCCCAAGGCGCGCATGACTTCGCCGAGCCCGACCGGCGGGATGTAGGACTTGCCCTCGTTCATCCAGCCGCGCATGGCCGGGTCCAGGGACAGGTATTGGTTTTCGACCAGGATCTGGCCCGCCGCCGGCTCGCCGACCGGTACTTCCTGATAGGTGAATGTCTCGCGGGTCGCCGCGCCAACCGGACGTTTGGCGAGCAGGAATTGGCGATTGGTCTGGGAGGTCATGACAGGCACTCAAGATGAATGAAGCTTTGTTGATAGCCGGTCAGCGCCGATGCCGCAAGTTCGGCTGATGCGGCGAATGCAGGTTGATCCAGTGCAGTGATAATTGGTACGGCAGTTCCATCACTGCAACTCATGGGCGCCCAACCGGAGTCCTGATAGTGCTGCCGCGTTCAGCACCTCCATGGCTAGACTGGTCCTGCGCGATTCCCCGCTTACTTCTCTTCGAGGACATAACAATGAGCATGACGTTTTCCGGCCAGGTGGTTGTGGTGACTGGCGGGGCGGCCGGTATTGGCCGCGCGACCGCCCAGGCATTTGCCGCCGAGGGCGTTAAGGTCGTAGTGGCCGATATGGACACGGCGGGCGGCGAGGGCACGGTGGCGCTGATTCGTACGGCCGGTGGCGAGGCGACCTTCGTGCGCTGCAACGTTACCCTGGAAAGCGATGTTAAAAATCTGATGGAGGAGGTGATCGATACTTACGGTCGCCTCGACTATGCCTTCAACAATGCCGGCATCGAAATCGAGAAAGGCAAGCTGGCCGACGGTTCGCTCGACGAGTTCGACGCGATCATGGGCGTCAACGTCAAAGGCGTCTGGCTGTGCATGAAATACCAGTTGCCGTTGCTGCTGGCGCAAGGGGGCGGCGCAATCGTCAATACGGCATCGGTGGCGGGCCTGGGGGCAGCGCCGAAAATGAGCATCTACGCAGCCTCCAAACATGCGGTGATCGGCCTGACCAAGTCGGCGGCCATTGAATACGCCAAGAAAAAGATCCGGGTCAACGCCGTGTGCCCGGCGGTGATCGACACCGACATGTTCCGTCGCGCTTATGAAGCCGACCCGAAAAAAGCCGAGTTCGCCAACGCCATGCATCCGGTCGGTCGCATCGGCAAGGTCGAAGAAATCGCCAGCGCGGTGCTGTATCTGTGCAGCGATGGCGCGGCCTTCACCACAGGGCACTCATTGGCCGTGGATGGTGGCGTTACCGCGTTTTAAAACGACGATACTGAATACATGCGGAACCTGTGGGAGCGAGCCTGCTCGCGAAGAGGGCGTATCAGTCGAAATTAATATCGGCTGACACACCGCTTTCGCGAGCAGGCTCGCTCCCACAGTTTTTTGGTTCCGGGTCGGGCATGTGTTTCAAATAATTAGATCGAATGGTTTTGGCGGCGTTGTCGCACATGCCTTCGAACCCTCCTGTGATTAACTGCTTCTCGCAAAATCAACAGGAGTTTGCTTGCTCATGGAGTTGAGAATCGACCGACAGGCGCTGGTGCCCGTCGTACAGCAAATTGTTGACGCGCTGACCTGCTGGCTTCATTCCAGCGGGGTATCGCCCGGTACGCGCTTGCCTTCGGTGCGACAGATCGCGCGGATCAATTTGCTCAGTCAGTCAAGCGTCACTCAGGCCTGTGAACGCCTCGTGACGCAGGGGATGCTGGTGTCAGGTCATGGGGCCGGCTATACAGTTGCCGACCCGGCATTGGTCGCGAACGCAAGGCCCGAGCCTGTGTGGTTTGAGGGGGCCGAACCCGAGTATGGGCCGTGGTCGGGGGCGCTGAGGCTGGGCTGTGGCGGGCTGCCTGAAAGCTGGCGCGAGACCGACGATCTGATCTACGCGATCCGGCAAATCAGTCGTACCGATACGGCCAGTTTGTTCAACTACAGCACGCCGCTGGGGTTGCCAGCCTTGCGGCAACAGATACTCAAACGCCTCAGGCAGCTGGACATCCCGGTACAGGACAACCGGATCATGACTACTGCGGGGGCCAGTCAGGGGCTCGACCTGATTGTGCGGACACTGTTCAAGGCCGGTGATTGTGTGGTCGTGGAGAGCCCCGGTTATCCGCTGCTGTTCGATCTGCTCAGGCTGCACGGCATCCACATGGTCGAGGTGCCGCGAACACCGCGCGGGCCGGACGTGGACATGCTCGAATCGGTGCTGGCCAAGCACCGGCCTCAAGGATTGCTCATCAATAGCTTCTTTCACAACCCGACCGGCAGCAACCTTTCACCCGGGGTGGCGCGTCGCGTGCTGCAACTGACCAGGGCCTTTGGCGTGCAGGTGATCGAGGACGACGTCTATGCGGATTTGCGTAGCGGTTGCGGTACGCGACTGGCTGCGCTGGACGACAACGTGATCTACGTGGGCAGCTATTCCAAGACCCTCAGCAGTTCCTTGCGGGTCGGTTTCGTGGTGGCCGATTGCGCAGTCATTACGCGTCTGGCCGAGGTCAAGATGATCTCTGGCATGGGCGCCTCACGATTTTGCGAGTCGGTGCTGGCGTGCCTGTTGGCTAACGGAGCCTACGGCAAACTGGTGCAACGTCAGCGCCAACGCTTGAACAGCGAACGGCTGGCGGTGTTGCAAATGCTCGAGGATGCCGAATGGGAAGTCTTCGGCAAGCCGGCGGGAGGCCTGTTTATCTGGGCGCGATCACGAATGTCCGACTACGATCAGGTGCTGGCCCGGGCAAGGCGTCTGGGTGTGGTGTTGTCATCGAAGAGCGCCTTCAACGCCTCGGGTGGGGCCAGTGACTGGCAGCGTATCAATGTGGCGTATGCCTGCGATCCGCGTGCCCGTGCGTTCTTTCAGGCCACAGCTCGGGATCGACCTCAAGCGTTCTGAAAACGACGTTGGCGTAGCTTTTTGCCATTATTCCGGCGCCAGAGCCTTGTGTTGCCACTGGCCCGTTGCGAATCTGCGTCTACAGACTTTGGCAGGGGACTAAGTGCAATGAATTCGGCCGTGCAAGGACGTTTTGCCAACCTCGGTATGGCGAAAAAACTGGGTGTCGGGTTTGTCCTGGTGCTGTTGTTGACTGCGGTGGTGGCGGGCATTGGCGTGTGGTCCCTGCAAACCATCAGCCAGCGCTTCGACGGGCTCAAGCAAATGTCATCGCTCAACAGCGGTTTGCTCAAGGTCCGATTGCTGGAGCAGGAATACGCCTTGCACGGCAATCCGAAAACTGTCGATGCCCTGCACGAGGGCGTCGATGGCTTGATCGCCCTGGCCGCTCAGCTCAAGGCCGCGTCTGCGGCCAATGTGCCGGTGATGAATGATGTCGAACAGTCTTTGGGTGCCTATCGCAAGGCTTTCGACGAGTTTGTCTCGCTCACCCAGGCCAAGGACCTGGCGCTGGAAATGGCCAGTTGGTCGGTGTCCAGCGTGGCCAATAATCTTGATGTATTGCAATCCGGGCTCGCCGATGACGGCGCTTATACGCTGAAAGATTCCGAAGGCAAGGACGGTGCGCAATTCATCGAGCAGGCCGGTCAGGTCAGCCAGGTTTCACGCTTGATGCTGCAAGCCATGAATGAAGCGCGCGTGCGCCTGGATCAAAGCCGCAAAGGCGACGACAGCGCCGGGCAGGGCAAGATCGAACAGGCCAGCCAGGCACTGGCCCAGGCCGAGCAGCTCAAGACCGCGGTCAAGGACGAGGGTTACCAGACTGTCCTCAATGAGGTGACGGGTCATATCGCCGGTTTCAGTGACAAGCTCGCCGAGTACACCGGTCTGCTGGAACAGGAAAAAACCGTTTATCAACAGTTGCACCAACGCGCAGCCCAAGTGGTTGAACGGGTGGATCAGGCTTATGTCGCTGAAGACCAGGCGATGCAGGCCGAACTGAAAAAGAACTCGATACTGATTCTTGGCTCTTCCGCTCTGGCGTTGCTGGTCGGGCTGGTTGCTGCGTGGTTCATCACCCGGTTGATCGTGGCGCCGCTGCGCAGTGTGATCCAGGTGGCGCAGCAGATTGCTTCAGGGGATTTGAGTGCGACCATCGACGTGACCCGTCGTGACGAAATTGGCCAGTTGATGCAGGCCATGCAACAAATGGGCGCGGGGCTCAGCCATATCGTCAGCGGCTTGCAGTCGGGTATCGAGCAGTTGGCCACTTCCGCCCAATCGCTGTCTGCAGTGACGGAACAGACCAATCTCGAAGTCAGCACGCAGAAGGAGGAAACCGAACAGGTCGCCACCGCGATGAATCAGATGACGGCCACGGTGCATGACGTCGCGCGCAACGCAGAGGAAGCAGCCCTGGCGGCGCAAACGGCTGACGGCAAGGTTGAAAGTGGTCAGCAGGTGGTGCGCCAGAGCATGGCACGGATCGAGCAGTTGGCGGACTCGGCCAACTCGGCCAGTTCGAGCATTGAAAGCCTGAGTGCGGAAATCCAGAACATCGGCACGGTCTTGAGTGTGATCAAAAGCGTGGCAGAGCAGACCAACCTGCTGGCATTGAACGCGGCGATCGAGGCGGCCCGTGCGGGTGAGCAGGGCAGGGGCTTTGCGGTGGTGGCCGATGAAGTGCGTGCACTGGCCAGGCGAACCCAGCAATCGACCGAGGAAATCGAACGCCTGGTCAGCGCTTTGCGCTCGGCGGCGCAGTCGTCGGTGCAGCAGATCCAGAGCAGTGGCGAGTTGGTGAAGCTGGCGGTCAGCGATGCCTTGCAGACCGAGAGCGCACTGGGAAGTATTGCGGCGGCGGTATCGTTGATCCAGCAGATGAACCAGCAGATCGCCGCGGCAGCCGAGGAACAGAGCTCGGTGGCCGAAGAGATCAACCGCAGTGTCACCAGTATTCGCGCCAGTGCCGATCAATCATCGCTGGCGATGCAGGGCAATGCCGCCTCCAGTATCGAGTTGGCGCAACTGGGGGTTGAGCTGAAGGGGATGGTGGGGCATTTCAGGCTGTAGGAGCAGCCGGTCGACGCTCGATTGCTCGCGATGGCCGCAAAGACAACGTGCGTTGACTGGGTGAGCGCGGTGTTCTGGAGTCCATCGCGAGCAATCGAGCGTCGACCGGCTGCTCCTACAGAAGAGCAAAAAAAAGCCACCTCTCGGTGGCTTTTCTGTTTTCGCTGATCAGTCGTAGATCACTTTCTTTTTCCAGTCCGCGTCAGCTTCGACGTCTTTGAGGCCTTCGGTCAATTGGTTGACCTCGCCTTCGACCGGCGCAATGCGATCCATGACCTGGTCATTGGCGCGGGCCAGGAGTTTTTCCAGGTATTCCAGTTGCTCGGCGTAGACCTGTGGTTCCTGTTGCTTGCGCAGGTATTGCACGCCGCGCTCGAATGCCAGGCGAGCCTGCCCGGGCTGGTTCTGTTGCAGGGAGTGCTGGCCGAGGTTGTTGAAGAACTCGATGTGCAGCAGCACCAGGATATGGCGCACTTCACGAATCCAGCGCTTGGCTTCGTTGGGGGGCAGGAAGCCGTCCTGTGCCGCGCGGGTGATTTGCCCGTGCAGGGCTTCAAGCAGGAAACGTACATCCTTGGCCTTGGCTTCGGTCTGGATCGGTGCCGGCGGATTGTTGATCGGGATCGATTCACCCTGGCCGACAAGGGCCTCCAGTTCAGCGATCCGTGCCTTGAGGTTGGCACTGGATTTTTCCAGGTTGAGCAGGCGCTGGCAGACGTTCAGTTCCAGGCGGGTTACCAACAGCTTGAGTGCCGGGGTCATCAACTGGCCGGGGAAAGTCTCGGTGATTTCGCCGCAGCGACGCAGGCGATCATTGAGTTCAATCTTGGTACGGGCCTTTTCCAGCTTGTTGTTTTCCACCACATGGTTCATGTAGCCAATGGCGATCAACAGTGCGATCCCGGCTACAACTAGCAGGGTGATCATGAGTGGCGTCACCGGTAAGACCTCTTTTTAGGGTACACATGCGAGTCTAGTGGCTTGGCATTTGAGCGCCTAGGCCCGCATGAAGGGTTGGATCGGACATGCCTGCGCTTATATCGGCCGCAGCCTCGCTTCTATAAATGGTGGCACGCGATATACAGATTGCCATCACTGGAGGACTATAACGTCTTGGCGGGTGCCAGAATATAGGCGTCAAACACCGGGCAGCGGAAAAACCGCAAAGGCGTCCAAAAGCAGGGCGAAGTCATTGATTTAAATAAATTTATATCAGGGGGTTGACGACCTCTCAATCCATCCATAGAATGCGCGCCACTTGCAGCGTAAAGCACACAGCGAAACGAAGCAGGGAGTGAATGTTGTAGTGTGTCCCCTTCGTCTAGTGGCCTAGGACACCGCCCTTTCACGGCGGTAACAGGGGTTCGAGTCCCCTAGGGGACGC
>NZ_JBWKZB010000014.1:0-119842 GCF_059424105.1 Pseudomonas sp. GW456-E7
GGTCGTTAACGATGCCGCGTGTTTACTGACTAAACGCGGCGCTCTTGAGTCCATCGCGAGCAAGCTCGCTCCTACAGAATCCTTAACTGAACAGTATTACGGTACAGCCGGGCTTTGCCTGTTTATCCAACGGCAGGGTTGGGAGATCCTCAATGAACAATCGCCGTTCACCTCCCCCTCACGGTACTTGCACGACAGCCACTGGAACGCGTTGCCTGTCACTGACCAGGCAAGCAACCAGCGCCGCCACGCCAATGGCAAACAGATAAAGGGCTTGCCGTCCCAAATGCTCCATCAATGCGCCTGCCACCAATGGCCCGATGGTTGCGCCGATACCGAACGTCACCAATAACACTCCAGCTACCGATACACGCAGTTGGGGCTCCAGATTGTCATTGGCATGAACAACGCCCAATGGGTACAGGCAGAACTGCAGGAAACCTATGACGGCGCCCGCCAGCATGACCCAGCCCTGTCCCGGTGCCTGCAAAAAAGCCAAGGGCAGGTAAGCGATGCACAGCAAAACGGCGGTGAGGCGAATCAGGCCAACGCGGGAAAAGCGGTCCGACAGCTTGCCCAGCGGCAATTGCGCAAACAGTCCGGCCGCAATGCTCAGGGCCATGAACAGGCCAACCTGTGCGGGGGGGAATCCCGATTGCGCTGCGAAGATCGGGGTCAATCCATAGAAGCAGCCATTGAGCAATCCCGACGCCAGGACAGTGCCCAACGACTGCGGTAGACGACGGACATATCGCATGAAGCTGACCCTGTCCTGGCTGATCGGACTGGGCTGCATGCCCCGGTGCATGGCCATCGGCACCAGGCCGATGGCAAACGCGATGGCCACACCGGACAACACCAGGGTGTCGAGACCATTGCCCAGGCCCAGCAGCAGTTGTCCCAGCATCATCCCCACGTAGCTGGCCACCATGTACAGCGACATGGCGCCGCCACGACGGTCACCCGGCGCACAGTCGTTGAGCCAGCTTTCGATAACCATCAGTTGGCACATCATCGCTACACCGACCACAAACCTCAGCGCCAACCATAGCGTCAGCGAGTCGCTCAATTGGTGGCTCAGTACCGCCGTGACAATCACCCCCGCACTGACCACGAAGGCCCGCACATGCGAAATCCGGCCAATCAGCCAGTACCCGATCCGCCCCCCGAGCACCATTCCCAGCGCATTGGCCGCCATGAGTGCACCGCCCCAGAACTCTGCGACACCGGCGGCGTCCAGGCGCAAGGCCAGATACGTCATCAGCAGGCTGGACCCCAACTGCATCAGCAGAGCTGCAGCGTAAATCGTTGCAAAAACCTTGGTGAGCGCAAACATGTTCAGTTTTCCGGATCAGACGAGGCCGTGACGTTGCTTCCAGTCACCGGGATGCACGACATAGCCAAACAGTGCGTGTCCGCCATAGACGAGCTCGGTGCCTTCGGGAATCCAGAGCAATTGCCCTGGCGCAACCCGGTACAGTTCACCGTTCGCTCTCAGTTCGAAACAGCCTTCAATGACGAAAATGACCTCGTCATAAAGCAGCGTCCAGGCAACCTCGGCGCCCTCCCACCGCGCAAAGCCAATCCCCAGATGAGGCGACACGTCATTGCTCAGGGCACGGGCAACGCTGGCGCCCCCTGGGGGGCCACCGCGATGCACAAAGTCCAGGTTCCGGTGGTCGACCAGCATCACCGGCTTTCTGTCAGCAGGCGCCTGGGTCATAGTTCGCGCCTGCTGTTCCACGCCGCCCAGCGGATACGTGAGCGCACGCCCAGCCCCAGGAAGGGTTCCGGCGGATTGCGCGAAGGCATGCCCGTCACGGACTGGATGTCATCCAGACGCTGAGAGTCGGCACCCACCACTTTATCCGCCAGCAATGTCCCGGATATGGTGCCCCACGCAGCCCCTACTCCGTTGTCACAAGCCGTCGCGAAAACGCCGTCGTCGAGCTTGCCGAAGAAGTTGGTGAAGTTGCGCGAAATCGCATAGACCCCGCCCCAGGTGTGTGTGAAGGGAACATGCGCAAGTTGCGGATAACGGGCGTGAAAAGCCGCGCAATGATCCTCGCGGACTTTGAGGCGGATCGAATCATTGATGCTGCGCCCGTAGCGTGGCACGTGCTTGTAGGTATTGCGGATGATGAGACGACGATCCTGGGTCATCCTCACCGTGGTGCCGGCGTGGTCGGCAGGCGTCAGCCCCCAGTCGGCCTGAACGCCAACAGAGGCCATCTCGGCGTCGGTGAGCGGGCGCGTCCAACTGGCAAATGTCATCACCGGCAACAGCCGATTGCGCAAGTAACCGAATTCCTGGGTGAAGATGCTGGTACCCAGCAGCACCTTCGGCGTGCGGATCAAACCCTCTTTACCGTCCAGGATCCAGTTCCCGCCGGCGTCCTTCTCCAGGCGCTGGATGGGCGACTCCTCGAGGACTTCTACGTTCTGCGGCAGTGACGCGCCCAAGCCGCGCACCAGTGCCGCCGGCTGCATGAGGTAGCAACCGGGGGTGAAGATGGCGCGGCTGTAGTAGCCGGTCCCGAGTACACCGGCCAGTTCCTGGCGTTCAACCTGGCGATAAGGCTCGCCCAGGTCGGCCAGCAGTTTCTCGAAATGGTCGAGGTAGGCCAGACCACGCTCACCCACCGCCCCTTGGTACTTGCCGGCATGGGACCACTGACAATCGATGGCGTGGCGACCGACCAGGGTTTGCAGTTGATCGATGGCCGCGCGGTTAAGCCCCAGCAGGCGTTGCTTGTGCTGTGGGTCAGGATGCTCCAGGGCAAACTTGTGCGGCAGATCGATGACGAACCCGGAGTTACGCCCCGATGCCCCATAACCGACTCGCTGGGCATCGACCAGGAGAATGCGCGACTGTGGCATGTGCTCGGCCAACCGGCGTGCGGCGGCGAGACCGGCGAAGCCGGCGCCGATCACCACATAGTCGGCCTTTTGTTCACCGGTCAGGCGCTTGGCCGGACGCGGTTCGGGCAGTGCGGCGTACCAGCCACAACTGTGGTCATCATGAGGCAGGTTAACGATACTGTTCATGGGTCAATTCTCAAGCCACATGCTGTGGGGTGTCCTGGCAGTTCTGCAGCCAGGCATTGCGTTTTTGTTGGGCTTGCCGCCCGAGCAGGACGAAGCCGCGCAAGGCGCCATCGTTGTCACGGAAGGCTGCGCTCAGTCCGTCCCCCGTCGCGTCGCAGTGCCATTGCCCCGCACAATCGACGGGTGGCGGGAGCAAACACAAAGGTGCCGCCGGTGTCTTCACCGTCACCGGCGCGAGTGGATAGGTCACTGGCGTTGGCTGTCCGGACAAGGTCCTGGCCAGGGCGCGTATGCCCTCATTGATCGGCGCAAGGTAGGGCAGCAACTGCCCATCCACCTCGATACAATCGCCCAAGGCATAGATGCCGCTTTGCGAAGTCTGCAGGTGCGCATCCACCTTGATGCCTCGCCCGCACTCAAGGCCCGCGGCTTGCGCCAGCTCCACGTTAGGCCGCAGGCCGACTGCCGACACCACCAGGTCCGCATCGAAGTGCTGACCATCGGCCAGTTCCAGTCGATAGCCGTTCGCGCCCTGTTCGATACGTTGCAAGGTCGTGCGCAAATGCCATTGCACGCCAAGACCGGACAACGCCTGTTGCAGTTGCAGGCCCGCCGGTTCCGGCAACAGACGCTCCATCGGCCATTTGCCCAGACCGATGACCCGAACCTGATAGCCGCTGCTCGCCAGGTCGTTGGCGAACTCACAGCCAATCAAACCGTCCCCCAGCACCGCAACGCTGCGCACACCGTCGAGGCGCTCACGGAACGCCCGGTAATCCTGCAGGTTGTTGACGCTCAGCAACGCATCGGCACAACCCTCGATGGGCAGGCGCAGCGGCGAAGCCCCGCTGGCCAATACCAGCTGGCCGTACTGCATCTCGCCCAGATTGGTATGAAGTCGTCGCGCCACAACGTCGATTCGTTCGACCCGGCAGTGGCTATGAATCCGGATGCCCAATCGCTGTTCCAGCGCCATCGGACTTTCCGTCGCCAGGGCCTCGGCGCTGCGACCTTGGGCCAGCGCGATGGACAGCGCCGGCTTGGAATAGAGATGCCCACAGTCCTGGGTCAGTACCCGGACATCGAGTTGCGGGTTGGCTTTGCGCAGCGCCTGGGCCAGGCCATAGCCGGCATGTCCGCTGCCGATGATGACCACTGGCTGGGCCGGTGAAACCTCAGCCATGGCCTGCTTCACAACAACCGGGGCAACGGCCGCGACCTTGACCGGCTCGCTGATTTCGATCATCTCGAAATCGGACTTGCCCACCTTGCACTCGGGGCACAGCCAGTCTTGCGGCACATCTTCCCAGCGGGTCCCGGCAGCGATGCCGTCGTCGGGCCAACCCAGGGCTTCGTCATAAATCAGGCCACAGATAATGCAGAGCCACTTTTTCATGCTGATGCCTCCTCACTCGCCCGAGATGCGCACGGCCAGGTTCTTGGTCCTGACGTAGCTGTAGAGCGCTTCCTGGCCTTTCTCCCGACCGAAACCGGAGAGACCTACACCGCCAAACGGCGTTTCGATGCCGCCGGCGTACCACTCGTTGATGAACACCTGACCCGCACACAGTCGCCGCGCACAACGCAGGGCGCGATTGAGGTCTTGAGTGAACACACCGGCGACCAGGCCGAATTCGGTGCCATTGGCAATGCGAATGGCCTCCTCCTCGGTATCGAAGGCAATGACCGCCAGGACCGGGCCGAAGACTTCGGTCTGGGCAATATCCATGTGCGCGGTGACGTCGCGGAACACCGTCGGCGCCATGAAATGCCCCCGCAGCCCGCTGATCGCCTCACCGCCGGTGGCGACCACGGCCCCCTCCTCCTCGGCACGCCGGCAGATGGCCTGGATCCCCTGAAGCTGACTGGCGCAAATCACCGGCGTCAGGTCCGGGTTGTCCTGGCCAAGGCCGATGCTCAGGCCCTCGGCCATCGCCACCACATCAGCGACCACCTCCTCATACAGCGAACGATGCACCAGCAGGCGCGACATCGCCGAGCACACCTGACCGGCATTGAAGAAGATGCCGTTGCGCACGCTGGCCAGCAGTTGCTCGCGATCAGCATCGGGGAACACCAGCGCAGCAGACTTGCCACCCAGTTCCATGACGCTGGGAGTCGCGTGCTCGGCGGCGGCCCGCAGGATGCTCTGCCCCGTGGCGACAGAGCCGGTGAAGACAATCTGGTCGACCTCACGATGCCCGGCCATGTAGGCCCCCACTTCCCGGCCGCGGCCACAGATCAGATTGACCGCCCCCCGTGGCAAGCCCGCACGTTCGATGGCCTGCAACAGCACACACAGCCCCAGCGGCGAAATCTCCGGCGACTTGATCACCACCGCGTTACCGGCCGCCAGGGCCGGCGCCAGCGAACGGGCGCAGATGGACACCGGAAAATTCCACGGCACGATCTGCAGCGACACGCCCATCGGGTCGTAGACCGTGAAGTCCATATAGCCGTTACCCAGGGGAATGGATGTGCCTTCGATCTTGTCGGCCATGCCGGCGTAATACTCG
Source organism: Pseudomonas sp. GW456-E7 (assembly GCF_059424105.1). Lineage (NCBI taxonomy): Bacteria > Pseudomonadati > Pseudomonadota > Gammaproteobacteria > Pseudomonadales > Pseudomonadaceae > Pseudomonas > Pseudomonas sp. GW456-E7. The sequence goes on from NZ_JBWKZB010000014.1 coordinate 5,565, forward strand.
AAGTAACGCGCCGCCTCGACGAATTCGTCACGGGCATCGCGCAGGCTCTTTCCATTTTCCTGACACAGGACCCACGCGCCCTCTTCAGTCACCGCGCGAATTTGCGCGGCGATTTCCAGCAGCCAGGTCACCCGTTGCGCAGGACGCGCGCGGGTCAGCTCACCACTGTCGGCACAGCGTCGCGCCGCTTGCAGCGCGCGCTCTGCGTCGGCCACTCCAGCCTGGGCGATGGTGGCGACAGGTTCCGCCGTACCGGGGTTGTTGACGGTAATGTGCTGCTCACTGTCGGTCCAGGTGCCGTCAATGAAGTTCAGCCAGTGCGGTTGGATCGAATGCATGCTCATCTCCTCACACGCTCTCGGCGCAGTCGAGCAGCTGACGCGCCGCCCACTGGTGGAAGAAATGCGTCGGCAAATCCATTTCCGGAGAGAACGCACCACCGCCATAGCCGGGAGAGTGACGGCCCTTCTGCATGCCTTCGACGGAAGCGATGTCCTCGGCAAACACCACGCGCCAGGACTGCATGACAGCGTCACGCGCCGCTTCGAAACGGTCATCGAGGGCCTCGTCGCCGACGTAGAAAAGACGCAGGTGTTCGACGGTTTTTCCGGGGGCAATCGGCTCCAGCATCATGGCGAAAGCATGGTCGGCCTGAATGCCCAGCAAGACATTGGGGAAGAACGCTACGTATTCTGCGGTGCGCAGGCGATCCCGCGGCCAGGACGGGAACATGGGCAAGTGAGTGCCGGCGACGTCGGACAGGTTATAGGCATGGCTGCCCTGGCCGGCGAACTGATCGAAGATGATGTTGTAGTGGTCTTCCAGGCGCGAATAGCTGTTCAGGCTCGGGTGTACCCATGGCAAGTGGTAAGCCTCGCAGTAGTTTTCCACCGCCAGTTTCCAGTTGCAGTTGACCTCGATGCTGACCGCACCACTGTTGGGCTCGCGGCGCATCAGGTCCATGCCGTCGGTGCCGAGGAATTGGGTCCAGCGCTCGGTGAGCGGCGCGAGCTGCTCTTGCAGGTCCGGCGCGTCAGCCGACAGGTTGATGAACACCATGTCCATCCAGATCGCACTGCGCAAGGCTTTCAGGCCATGCTTCTCGCAGGCGAAGCGCTCGTCCTTGTGCTGATTGATGCCGCCCACATGGGGCGTGCCTTTGAGGCCACCGTTCAGATCGTAGGTCCAGGAGTGGTAGGGGCAGCGAATCACGCCCTGCACTTCACCCGCCTGCTGCACCAGCTTCACGCCACGGTGACTGCACACGTTGTGGAACACCTGGACCAGGCCTTCGCGGTTACGCATCAGCAACAGGGGCAGTCCCATGAAGTCCACCGGCTTGACGTAGCTGTTGCCCGGCAGGTCGCTGGCGAAACCGACGCACGCCCAGTTGCGACCGAGCACGTGATCGCGCTCCAGGTCGAAATAACGTTGCTCGGTATAAAACTCATTGGTCAGGCCATGGGCCTCGTGGATCGGAGCCAGGACAGTCTCAAGGGCGTGTGTCGGGATGAGGCGGGGCGCGGTCGTGGAAGTCATTATTGTTTTCTCTTGCTGGCACGAAAGGAAATGCACGGCAGGTCTGGCCTGCTGCATGACGGCGAGTTTCGGCAAGAAGAGGAAGCCTCGACAAACGATTTTTGTTGCACGCATTAATGACTATTGATCATCAATATGCTCGGCATGCTTTGCTGATACGGTTCAGTAAAAGATGGGGTTTTGAGTGTTTTTGCGCGCCTCGGCATTAATGACCAGAAGTCATATATTGATGAGGATAAATGAGTTGTCGGCGGCCCCTGTCTCCACCATTTTGTTGCCACATCCCGAGCCTGCCTCGAGATCACCCTGAGGAGTCGATGACCGGCCGCTGGCATCTGCCAATGGCCGCCCTTCCCCTCACCCGGCGAAACCCTCAACCCTTGAACAATAATAAAAGGGGAAAAAAATGCGTGCAGAATCGGGCCTTCTCAAAGGTCTCAACCCGAATGTAACCCTGGCTTCGATCACAACCGTGGTCCTGTTTGTGCTGTTCTGTGCGTTCATGAACGAGCAGGCGGCCAAAGCGTTTGAAACCGCGTCGACCTTCATCCTGACCAACTTCAAGTGGTACTACCTGGCACTGCTGAGCGCTGTGCTGTGCCTGCTGCTGTACATTTCCGTCAGCCGGTTCGGCACCCTGAAACTGGGCGCCCACGACGACCAGCCAGAATTCAGTTTTGGTTCCTGGATCGCCATGCTGTTCAGTGCGGGCATGGGCATCGGCCTGATTTTCTGGTCGGTCGCCGAACCCATGCTGCACTACGCCGACAACCCGTTCTCCAAGGGGTTGACGGATGAGGCCGCGAGCATGGCCATGCGTATCACCCTGTTCCATTGGGGCCTGCATCCATGGGCGATCTTCACCTTGATCGGCCTGAGCCTGGCGTACTTCGCCTATCGCAAGGGTCTGCCCCTGGCGCTTCGGTCCCTGCTCTACCCACTGATTGGCGACCGGATCTACGGCTGGATCGGGCATGTCGTGGATATCATGGGCGTGGCGATTACCGCCTTCGGCGTGTCCCAATCCCTCGGCCTGGGCGTTGCGCAAATCAACACCGGCCTGCACCAGGTGTTTGGCGTGCCGGTCAGTATCGGCCTGCAGCTTTCGATCATCCTGGTGGTCACGATCATCGCCTCCATCTCACTCCTGGCAGGCCTGTCCAAGGGAATGAAACGGATTTCGACACTCAACATGTACATGTCGATCCTGTTGATGCTGATTGTCCTGGTGATCGGGCCGACCCGTTACATCCTTAACCTGATGTTCGAATCCACCGGGGACTATGTCCAGAACCTGGTCGGTTTGAGCCTGTGGATGGACACGCAGAAAGACACCCAATGGCAAAACTGGTGGACCGCCTTCTATTGGCCATGGTGGATGACCTGGGGGCCATTCGTGGGGTTGTTCATCGCGCGGATTTCCAAGGGGCGGACCATTCGCGAACTCATCGTCGGTGCTTTGGTGGTGCCTACCCTGGTCACCATCCTGTGGATGTCCGTCTTCGGTGGCGCCGCGTTGAAGAGCGAGCAAACCGAACGCCAGCAATTCCAGAAAACAGCCGCAGCCACTGAGCAGGTGCAGGAACAGACCACCTTCGAAGGCGGCACGATTCTGCTGGCGACCAAGAAGGAACCCACGGCGGCCATGTTTACCCTGCTCGGAAAACTGGACGGCCCCGTGATCGGTGGCGCGCTCTCCATCTTCGTTTGCCTGCTGCTCGCCGTGCACTTCGTGACCACGGCCGATGCAGGAACCCAGGTCCTCTGTACGCTGAACGCGATGGGAAGCACCAATCCACCTAACTGGATCAGGTTGCTCTGGTGTGTGCTGGAAGGTGGTGTCGCGGCGGGACTGCTCCTGGCGGGAGGGCTCAAGGCCATTCAGATGGCGAGTATCGCCGCAGGTCTGCCCATTGCAATCCTGATGATGGTCATGAGCTACACACTGATTCGCAGTTTGCGGGCGGAAACCTTCAGCGAGCTGCCCCACTTGCCTCCCGCTCGCCTGCCCATTCACGAACATGCCCGGGAAGCGTTCTCGCAACGTGGCGGCCCCTTGCCGGACGGTTCCGGGGAATCCTTGCTGACCGCCAGAAAAGCCAGCTGAAACCAGTCGCTGTGGCCTGTGGAGACAGGCCACGGCGGCTACTGAATGAAAAACGCCGTCAGCCAACAGCTGACGGCGTTTTTTTCAGGACCTTGCCTTATCCCTGGACGGAAGGGAGTCCCATCAGCCAGTCGCGAAACAGCTTCACACTGTGTCGTGGGCCACGGGTACTGAGTGGTTCCAGCAAACAAAACTGGGCGTTTGTCTGCAGCACCAGATCGTTTGGTCGAACCAGCGCGCCTGTGCTCAGTGGTTCGTCGACCAGATTGTTCCAGGCCAGAGCCACACCCTGCCCGCTGATGGCCGACTGGATCAGCATGCTGTAGCTATTGATGTTGATCCGGTGTTTCGGGGCAACGGGAGCACGCTCCAGGCGCTTGAACCATTCCGGCCAGCCGATCCAGTCCCGCTGGGAATCCTCAAGCCATAGCCAGGTGCAGGAAGCCAGCCCTTCAATCGAAAACAGCTGGGGATGCTTGGCCAGGTACGACGGACTGCACACCATGAAAATCTCTTCCGAGAACAACGGCGTAACGTCCAGGCCTTTCGGTGAGGCACTGCAGTAATACATCGCCAGATCGCAATCGAGCTTGGCGTAGTCCTTCACATGATCGATCGCAATGATCCGTAGATCGATCTCTTCATGCTGGCGTTGAAACTCGGCAACCTTGGGTAAAAGCCAGAGCGATGCCATGGCCGTGCTGGTGGCAACGGTCACCTGCTGATCCCCGCGCCATTGCCGGATTTCCCCCGTGGACCGAGCCAGACTCTGCAGACAGTCGCGAACCGTCTCGTGGTATTGAGCACCGGTCGGCGTGAGGTTGATGGTACGGGTTGTCCTCTCGAACAATGTCTTGCCGAGATAATCCTCCAGCAACCGAACCTGACGACTGATCGCGCCCTGCGTGACATTCAGCTCTTTGGCAGCGAACGTAAAACTCAAGTGGCGGGCTGCAGCCTCAAAGGCAATCAAGCTGTTGAGGGGCGGAAGAGGCTGAATTTTCAAGGCGTTTACACCCACATATTCTTGTTTTTACCGAGTCGCGCCATTCTAGTGATTCGCACGCGGTCAGGCGCAGGTTTTATGCGTAGACCGCTATATTTACGCTGTGTTTTTTCGCTTCGTAGAGGTCGGGGGGGATTTGTACCTTCGATTGAGCAAAAACGACCCAAGGGGTACACGCCATGCACAGCTTGTTTTATGCAACAGCCCAGTTGACCAGAGTTCGCGTACGCCCTGTTGATTGGCTGGAGCCCCCTCGTGCTGCACAGGCATCCCCCCTCGAACGCCAGGCAGGTATTTGCGGAGGGCTTCTGCTTTTCGCGATGGGCGTTTCGTTCTTGCTGTGGTTACTCGGCAGCTAGACCCGCCCCCGCAAAGCACAGCAAGCAATGGTTGCCCCATGACTGCCACGCTTTGCGGCGTGCCAGCTTAGTGCCCGTTTTTGATCATGTCCGCGGCCTTTTCGCCGATCATGATGCACACCGAGTTAGGGTTCCCCGAGATCAGCGTTGGCATGACCGATGCGTCGGCAACGCGCAACCCTTCCATACCATGCACCCGGAGATCCGGGCCCACTACCGAAAGCTCATCCACTCCCATGCGGCAAGTGCCGGATGGGTGCAGCGCGGCGTGCGCTTGTTCGTGACAGAATTTTTTCATCTCTTCCCGGGACCGGACCGCCACGTCCGGTACATGCCGCCTGGCAATGAAGGGTTTGAAGGCGGCCTGGGACATGATTTGCTCACCCACCAGGCAACCATCCACCAGGCTTTCAATATCGTAAGGGTCGGAGAAATAGTTAGGCACGATCCGCGGAGGTGACATCGGGTCGGCTGAATAGAGCTCGACATAGCCTCTGGACCGTGGACGTATCTGCCCCAGGTTCAGCGTGCATCCATTGCCACCGGGAACAGAGTCAACGCCCTCCTCGATGCCTGCACCCACCACCATGAAGTACTGGATATCGGGATGGGTTGCCGCCTTGTCACCCCACCAGAAGGCCCCGCCTTCGATCAGGTTTGACGCCGCCGGACCTTGTCTGAACAACGCGTATTGCAAACCGGCCATCATTTTCCAAAGCGGCTTCTTGTACTTGTCGTAGCTATGCGGGCCCGTCAGTTCATACACCAGAGACACTTCAATATGGTCCTGAAGGTTCTGGCCGACACCGGGCAAGTCTTTGATCACTTTGATGCCATGTTTATCCAACTGTGCGGCCGGACCAATACCGGACAACATCAACAGTCGCGGCGAGTTGATGGCGCCGGACGATAAAATGATTTCCTTGTCGGCGTGCATTACATGGCGCACGCCCTTTTCTATGTATTCAACACCAATGGCTTTGCTGCCTTGCGTCAAGATACGGATGACGCGACACCCCGTCTTCACCGTCAGGTTCTTGCGCGATTTGGCGGGTGCCAGGTACGCCACTGCGGCACTGCTGCGAAAGCCGTTTTTGGCGGTGATTTGATACAGCCCGCACCCCTCAGGCTTGCCCGAATTGAAATCTTCGTTGTACGGCAATCCGTGCTGCTGGCAAGCGCGAAGCCATACTTTGGTCAATGGATGGACATTGATCGGATCGGAAACGCCCAGCGGCCCACCAACGCCGTGGGCTTCATTGCAGAAGCGCTCGTTGTCTTCGGCCTTTTTGAAGTATGGGAGTACATCATTGTAGGACCAGCCGGTGGCGCCCTGCTCCGCCCAACCATCGTAGTCGGCCGGGACACCGCGGATGTAGATCATCGCATTGACCGAACTTCCGCCGCCCAGCACGCTGGCCTGGACCATCGTCGGCGTCTCGGTCCGGCGTTGATCTTCGGTAGGCTCCCATGCATAGCGTTTGAGCAGCGGACCTTGCGCAGTCTTGTAGTAGGCACCGGGAATATGGATATAGGGGTTGCGATCGCGCGGCCCCTCTTCGAAAAGGACGACGGATGCTGTTGCGTCTTCGCTCAGCCTCGAAGCCACGGTGCAACCTGTCGATCCGCCTCCGATTACGATAAAATCCACCATTACGACCTCAGATCTTTTTAGTATTGAGAACAAGGCTGCCGGGAGCGGTGGCAGCCAATAGAGACTGGCAAGCGTTGACTTGCCCCTGCTCAATCACGAGCAGGCCGAAATCAAACTTGAAAAAGTTTTTTTGGATCTTGTTGAAGAAAGCTGTTTATCGACCCACAAGCCGGGTCAATAGTGACTTCAACTCTTTGGCGACTTCGTAGCTGTTCTGTTGTTGCTGCTTCTTGCAAAACAACTCACAACTCCACCAGCCCTGGTACCCGGTTGCCTTCACTGCGGCAGTCCACTCGGCAAGGTTCAAGACCCCGCTTCCCGTTGGCACATCCCTGAGGATTGCTTCGTTCGCAATGCCACCTTCGAACGGCAGCGAGTCACAAACATGCACGCCGTAGATCACGTCTTTGTTCATCCTGGCAATGTCTTGCGGTTTCACGCCTGAGGTAAAGCAATGCCAGTAGTCGATGACCATCTTGACGTTATCGCGCTCGGTGCGATCAATCAGCTGAAGTTGATGGTCCAGGCTGTTCAAGGGGGTCCAGGACAGCGCTTCAAGATAAAGAAGCACGTCATACTGCTTTGCCAGGTCAGCCAGCAAGGTGAGGTTCTTGGCAGTCAAGTCATACTGAGTCGCTTCATCAAAACCCAGCAAGCCGGAGTAATACGTGCTCTTGCCATGATGCTGAAAATCGATCACGGCCTGAACATTGATTGGCCCGGTGAGCACCTGCACACCTTTTGCACCTGCCAGGTTGGCCAATTGAAAAAGTCGCTCAGCCTCTTTCAGCAAGTCTTCGCGTTCGGCTCCCTGGCGCTCGATATCCCTCAGGTAACCAATGCCTGTGACAGGCACGTCCTTGAGCAGGTTTTTCAGTTCCGCTTCGGTGTAACCGGCCTGCAGCCAGGCTTCCAGTTTTGCGCTGTTGATCTCCAGCGCATCGAAACCCACGGTTTTTGCGATGTCGATGTCCATCGCCAGGGTCGAGTGCTTTGCAACTGTGGAATGCAGGGCCAGGATATTGTTTTGGGTTTGCATATGACGCTCCTACCGTTGTCATTCATTGTAGAGCGATCGGATTCAGGTAGAGATTTCGCAGCTACGCAAAATCCGGCGCAAACTGACGCAGTCAATGCGTCAGGTTCCGATTGTCGACCACTCAAGTGTTTGAAAGCCGATTGGCCAAGGCCTGATGACCAGATCAAGCAACACTGGAAACAGCACGCTCAATGCCTTGCTTTCATTTGCACTCATGACTTGTCCTGGCTCGAAGCGTTCTGGTCGGTTGTTGCATTGGCCAACGCCCGAACCTTGACCGCGGCTGCCAATAGCGCCCCGCGGTCCAGTACACCCTCATGGACGGCCCCAACAATCGCCTCGGCGATGGCATCAAGGCCGGATTCACTCGACACCAGCAATAGATGCGCGCCTGCCGACAGTGACGCAACGGCTGTGTCCGTGATGGAATTTCCCCGGAGGATGGACACCGCATCGAGGTCATCGGAAATGATCAAGCCTTCGAAACCAAGGGTGTCGCGCAAAATGCCGATGACTGTTGACGAGGTGGAGGCCGAATGTTCCGGGTCGAGCGCCGGAAACACCGCGGGGCCCGGCATCACCGCTTTGACACCAGTGGCAATGACCTCCTTGAAGACCTCAAGGTTGTCATGCAGCAACTCCAGTGGCCCGGGAACCGTGGCTTGGGCAATCGCCGGGTCCTCTTCAGTGACGTAATGGCCAGGAAAATGCTTGGCCGTCGCAATCACGCCGGCCCGTTGAACCCCGCGGATAAAGGCACAGGAAACCCGGCTGACCTCGACCGGGTCGGCGCCCAGGTGTCGATTGAGTAGCCATGGATTGGCGCCGGTCACCACGTCGACAATCGGTGCCAGAAACAGGTTAACCCCCAGGCTTCGTGCCGCCTGGGCCATCTCGAAGCATCGCTGTTCGATATCCTGCGAACTCAGCGCCTTGAGCTGCGCTCTCGACGCAATGGCAGGAACCAATTGATGAAGGCGTTCGATGCCGCCGAGTTCCTGGTCCACCGCAATCAGTACCGGCGCCCCAGCCAATGACGCCGCTTGCCGCGCGATGTTGACGAAGTCTGCCTGGGTTTCCGCACTCTTTCGCACCTCGCTCATGGCTCTGCCCACGTACTCCTCCCGTGTCTCCCCGAGCAAAAGGGAAACGCCACCTCGGCTCAGATAACGATGGACGTTGTCGTCCAGGTGCAAATCCCCGAACGCGGGCAGCAGTACCGAATATGCAGCTCTATAGAGTTCGCCAGACATCGATTTTCCTCAGTTCCGTAGTGTTGAGCGGAGCGCTTGTTTTTAAAAAGCGTGCAGGTGTCAGTTGTGTGGAAAAGGCACCCAGGCGCGCCGTCGGCTGGACTCGACGCACGCCTAGGACAGGCCGACGCCGCGTACGCCTTCATGGATGTCGGGTAGCGGGATGCTGGTCGCGGTGCGCCAACCTGCGCCGGCATCGAGTGCCTCGGCGAAGTCGGCGTAGAGAACGGCAAGTGCTTCCAGGTAACCCTCGGTATTGCCGGCGGGCAAACTGCTGAAGTTCAGCGTCTGGGCGGCATTGTCGCTCTGGCCTCGGCGGTAGATTCGCTCTGCGCCGTCAATTGGCGCAAACCGAAGTGTTTCCGGAGTCTCCTGGCACCATTCGATCGACGCCTTGCTGCCGATGATCTTGAAGCGCAGACCATTACGGTGGCCGGGGGCCGCGAAACTGGCCCACAGCAAACCGTCCACGCCGCCTTCATACTCCAACTGCACCACACAGGTATCGTCCAGTCCCCAGCCGGGTACGACCGTGGTCAACTTGGCATTCAGGCTTGTGCAGCGACGCCCGCACAGAAACTCAAGCATGTTGAAGGCATGTGTGCCGATATCCCCCACGACACCGGTCGGGCCGGCCTTCTCTGGATCACCGCGCCAGGCAAGGCTTTTGCTCAACGTCGAGACACCCGGCGCCAACCACTCCAGCAGGTACTCGACATACATGAAGCGAATGTCGCCAAGCTCCCCGGCCTGTATACGGCTGCGGGCATCCCTGACCATGGGATAGCCTTGATAGGTATAGGTCAGCGCGAAAAACGTATCGTGCTGATCGGCAATACTCGCCAACTCAATGGCTTGCTGGGGGCTGTTGACCAACGGTTTGTCGCAAATCACCGGGATACCCGCCCGCAAAAACAACCGGCAAGGTTCAAAGTGCAGGTGGTTGGGCGTGACGATGACGACCGCCTCTATGGGATCGGGTCGACGTGACTCGGCAGCGGCCATGTCCTCGAATGACAGGTAAGTCCGCTCCGGCTGGAGTCCAAGTGCCTCGCCCGCCTCCCGGCATTTGTCGGCATCCGAGGAGAAGGCACCGGCGACGATCTCGAAGCGATTGCAAAGACGCATGGCCGCCCGGTGATAACTGGCGAAGTAAGCGCCCTGCCCGCCGCCAACCATGCCTACCTTAAATCGCCTTTGCCCTGGAATGTCGCCGGTTAACCTTGCCATCGCTTAAAGACTCCAATAATTGACACTGACTTTGCGAATGCGCGGAGTGAAGTATCGATTGCGAACTTTCTTTGCACCATTTCGCACACTATCGATACATGACGCGGACTGAAGCACTCGCCATTGCACAGGCAAGCCGGGGTTTTGTTTGTCATCTGGAGTGCCCTTTCAAACCCGACGGCCAATACCTGTTACCGAGGGCCTGGTGAAGTGTTACTTATCGGGCTTGCGCGTACCCAATGGTGGTTCTGACACATCATCCTGGGCCCCCAGAGGTGTGGCTTTTCCCGCCCTCAGTACAGGGACACGCCGCTAAGCGCTTACAATCTGACGCATTGACTGATATTGACGGGTTGAACTTAAATACCCTGAGCGGGCATGGAACATGCTTGATTAAATCGCTGATAATTCAAGTATTTAAGCTAGCACGAAGTTATACGACCGATTATTTCGATAACTGATTTATAACCTATATAACCTTCTGCTCTTAACCCCAGGCCTACATCGAGATAAAAAATGCCCAGCCGAGGAGATTCACCCCCCATGTCGTTAAGTTCTGCCACCTCGCATCCTGAGCGACAACAGGTTCGCAGCGACTTGCAAGCCAACGTGCAAAAGAACCTGAGTACGCTGGTCGAGTCTTGCCGCTCGGTTGCAGACATGTGCCGCAAAGTTGATGTCAATCGCCAGCAGTTCAACAAGTACCTGGTGGGCCAGCACGTACCCTCACAGAAAATCCTGCAGAAGATCGGCCGGTATTTCATGATGGAGGCCGAAGACCTTTTCCGGCCGCCCGCCGAGTTCAAGAAATTTTATGAGGGCTACGAAAACGAACTACCGACAGACTTGCGGGCCTCGGCGCAATTCAATCATTTCCTGCCCCTGGCGAAGCAGTCGGCGGATCTGCTTGAAGACTATCTGGGCGTCTATTACCGGTACCACAACTCGTCCATCTATAAAGGCCGCATCCTGCGTTCGGTCACCTGCCTGTACCGGGCCGACTCAATGGTCCAGTACGTCACCGTAGAACGCTTCCCCTTGCTCGATGGCAGCGGAAAGATCGGCTACTCGTTCACTTATCACGGTTTCTGCCTGCTGCTGGGCGATCGCCTGTTCATGGTCGATTTCGAGGGCAAGCAACGTAACGAAATGACGTTTTCGATTCTCACGCCGCAGCATCGCCGACCGATCCGCTTTCTCTACGGATTGGTCACCGGGGTGGCGTCATCTTCCTTCCGCCAGCCCTTCTCTACCCGAATGGCCTTGGGGCTGGTGGACAAAGGCAGGATCCGTAAACACCACCTGCGCAATGCAACCGCTGTGCTTCCCAGCGATCAGTCATTACCGCTGGAAGTGCGCGAATACATGACGGGCGATAACGCCACTATCGTCTGGGGCGGTCAGGATTAAGACGGTTGAAAGGCGGTCCCCTCGATGTGCCCGTCGATGATCGGCGGGGCGTCGACAGCGGCGCAGGATGGCGTGACTACACTCATGAAGGTTTAATCAGGTTTCACGCGAACTGCGCGCAGTAATAATTTCCACCAGCGAAGGCCCCTTGCTGTTCAGCGCCTTGATGAAGGCGGGATTGAGTTGCGAAGCATGCTCGACTCTCCACGCTTCAAGACCAAAGTTTCTGGCGATGCCCGCGAAGTCAGGCGAGTAAGGCTTGCCGTCCGGCAAATTGAATTCCCCGGCCCGATGCTGCCCCGCAAGCGAAACCTGCACATCGCTCAACGACTCAGGCCCGCTGTTGTTGAACACCAGGAACACCACGGGAAGACTGTGCATCACGCACACCGCCATCTCCTGCATCGACTGCAAAAAATCCCCGTCACTTACGGCGCACACCACTTGACGTGCCGGCATGGCGAGCTTCGCGCCAATGGCTGCCGGAACTGCCCAACCCACCGCACCGACGCCAGCGGTGCAAAAATGACCTCGGTGCTGATAATCCGGGAACATCTCGCCGACTATTTCCTGGAGACTCTGCGTCCCGACCATCAGAATCGCATCCTCTTCCAGGCCCGATCTCAACTCCGCCATAGGTCGGTGAACCATCAGAGGCGGGATGTCGCTGGCGCTGTTCGCTCGCAAGGTGGCAGGTGACAAACTGGCGTCAACCGAGGCGCTCTGAACAGCCGCCGGGATGTCCAGGCTTACAGGGCCGATGCGACCACTGAACATCGTGTCGAAGGCCTGACGCAGGGTCTGTGGCAATTGTTCAATCGCCGAAACCCGCACATGCTCTTTTGTGATGCCAGTGGCGGCGAATTCAGGCCGGTCATCGCCGCGATCGGGGTTCCCCCCACTGATCACCAGCATGGCCGAGCGATCCACCAAAGCAACCGCGATCCCGCCCAAGGCTTTCGAAAGACCCAACGGAGCCGGCAGGAGAACAGCCATCGGACGACCGCAGGCACGAAAGTAGCCGTCGGCAAGATGGACTGCACTTTGCTCCTGTATGACATGAATGAACGGGATGTCGGAGCCAGTCTTCAGCAATGCTTCCACCAAGGCCCACGAACCATCACCCGGCATGCCGGCAACATAGTCGACACCGTTCGCTTTCAGCGCTTTCGCAACAATCTGACCACCCGTGAGCTTCACAGAAAAACTCCCATCGAATAGACGCTGGCGCAAGGGCGGATGCACCTTGCGTCGTCTCAAGACCTTCATCGGAGTATTCCCCTGGAACAAACACCGCTCAATTTCGCACCCCCCGCAAAAGAGACGCACATTGACGCAGGTGAATGCCGCCCATCCCCCGCTATGGCGGGACTATCGTTATCAGGAGCCTGCTGCGCCGATTAGGTCACTTTGATGCGTCAGAGTGCGTCGCTTTTAAAGGGGCTGCGAAATTGAGTGCCCTGCCCGCCAGGCCAATACTCGATCCATGAAAACAACAAGCCGAGCCTATCAAGCGCTGGGCGCGCCACGTAAAGGCTTCACCTTGATATCCGAGGGAAGTGGCGCGCAACCAGCCAAGGAAGAGTCGATCGGACCAGTGGAGGCCAACTGCGCAATGCTCTGTTTACCAGGCGGCACAGCGCCACAACCTCCCCAGCTGCATGGAAACAATGCTGGCCATAACTCTGCCGATTTACATGACCGCATGCATAGGGACGTGTCCGGCTAAACCCGCCGCGCCCACGCCAATGCAGGTCGCCAATTGTTAGCAAACAACCACCCTAGGCAGGAACTCAAAATGAAAAAAGAAAGAGAGACGGGTTATGGATCAACTGGCATCAAGCTGGATTCGATCAGCCTGAACCGGCGCACCTTTATGCTGGGGGCTGCTGCATCTGCCGCGGGGTTGTACATCAGTTCGTTCGTACCCAGTGCATTTGCCGCGTCCTCCGGCCATTTGGAGATTCTTGGGTGGGAAGGTGAAACCGGTGATGCGGAGCTGGCCGAATGGCGCAAACAACGTGGCATTACCGTACGTTCCAGCTATGCCAGCAACCAGGACGACATCACCGCGCGGCTGGCCGGCTCCGACCCCGTCCAGCTCGACCTGACCATGTACGCACTGGGCTACGAGACCATCTATCAGGAAATGGGCCTGCTCAAGGCGATCGATACCTCGAAAATCCCCAACTACTCCGCCGAAAATACCGTCCCGCTTTTCTATAAAGGCAGCCGCTGGTACTGGGATGGCAAACAATGGGGCATCCCGCTGTTGTGGGGCATGAACACCATCGTCTACAACCCTAAGAACGTGAAGAAACCCACCGAGTACAAAGACCTGCTCGACCCGAAATTGAAGGGCCGGCTGACCTTTGTCGATGACGGCACTTCCAACTGGTCACTCATCGCGATCATTGCCGGTTACGGGGACAAGTTCCCTAACCTGACCCGCGCCGAATTCGACGACGCCTTCGAAAAACTCAAACCGTATCGTGATCAATGCCGAGTCTTTGCTGCCTCCTCGGGCGATGCGGTTTCGCTGTTGGTGTCGGGCGAAGTCGACGCGGTATTTTCGGCGTCGGCCAACACCCCAAGCGAGACCAAGAAGCGCGGCGTAGTCACAGAACTATCAGTGCCCAAGGAAGGTGCTGCCCTCTGGTGTGACGCCCTGTTCATACCCAAGACCGCCAAGGACGTACCGCTCGCGCTGGAATTCATCAACAAGACGCTCGAGGCCGATACCCAGGCGAAAATGGCAACCACGATGTTCTCTGGCGTGGTCAACAGCAAGGCTGTGCCGCTACTCCCCGAAGAGCTGAGAAACACCTTCGACTACGCGAACCTGGACAGCTTTTTCGAGAAGTCGAAGCTCTACGGCCAGCCGCCCCTGAGCTCCGACAAGTACGTGACCTATGCTGAATGGATCGATCAGTGGGCGAACTTCAAAGGCTCGTTCTAACCACCTCGGCTATCCGGTGAGGTGAAAGAACGGCTTGAGTGTGTACGAGAGAGCGGGTGCTTGCGGGCACTCACTCCTCTGCTCGTTATCGAAACAAAAAGCAAAGGCACAATAATCATGAACGTAGTCAACAACAGCGAGCCAATCCTCCTCGATGACAGGGATTCAAAGGCTGGCAAACACGTGAAAATCGACAAGAAAACCCTCAGCGGGTATTTGCTGGCGTCGCCTCCGCTGTTCTTCCTGGTGGTGTTCTTCCTCATTCCGTCGCTGCTGCTCCTGGTCGCGAGTTTCTGGACCTCCAAGACCTTCAGCATGGAACCTGCGGCAACCCTGGCCAACTACGCCAAGGCATTGAGTGCCACCGGGTTCTACGACTCGTTATGGATCGCCTTGCAGAATGGCTTCTGGACCGCGGTGCTGTCGACGGTCATCAGCGCCCCGGTCGCCTACTACATTGTTTACCGCACGCGCTCCAATGCCGTGCTGTACCTGGCCCTGGTCTCCTGGTTCTCCAGCTACCTGGTGCGGGTTTACGCCTGGCGCTCGATCCTGGGCACCAACGGTGTGATCAATTCCACGCTGATGCACATGGGGCTGATCGATCAGCCGCTGGAGTGGCTGGTCTTCAGCAAGTTCGCAGTGGTGTTGACCCTGGTGCACATCATGCTGCCCTTCACCCTGCTGCTACTGGTGTCGGGCTTGCGCGATATCAAGAGGGACTATCTGGAAGCTGCTGCGGATCTGGGTGCCGGCGGCGCCACTATCCTGTGGCGGGTGATCATGCCGATGGCGCACAAGAGCATCGTCAGCTCGTTCATGTTCACCTTCGTCCTTGCCGCCAGCGACTACGTCACGCCCCAGCTCCTGGGCGGCCGAGACGCCATGACCACAGGCCTGGTGATCGCCAATCAGTTTCGCTCGGTCGGTAACTGGCCACTGGGGGCTGCGATGGCGTACTTGCTGCTGCTGGTTTTCATGCTGGTCTATGCGCTGTTGCTGGGAGTGTTGCGGGCTGCAAACCTGGCACCCGGCAAGCGTTACCACGACTGATGACCGCCCATAAAAAAGGTAACTCGCCATGATCAGGCTCTTCACTTACGTCTACATGCTGTTTCTTTATGCGCCCATCGCGATCATCGCGCTGTTCAGCTTTCATTCGTCGGCCTCGCTGTCATTCCCGTTCGAGGGCTTCTCGACCCAATGGTACGAGGCGCTGTTCAGCAGTTCGGACTTCATGACGGCTTTGACCAACAGCGCAATCGTCGCCGCGGGCTCGGCCATTCTGACCACCTTGCTGGGAACGTTCTCGGCCCTGGCGCTGATGCGCATGAAGGGCCGGTTCAAATCCGTCTTTGCCTTCATGAACTTCGCCCCCATCGCCTTGCCCGGTTTATTCCTGGGAATTGCACTGGTGATTTTCTTCTCGCTGATTGGCCTGCCACGATCACTGCTGACGGTGATCATCGGCCATACATTGTTCACCTTTCCATTCTTCGTCGAGTCCGTACGTTCACGTCTTGAGTACTTCGATCTCTCGTTCGAAGAAGCTGCACGTGACTTGGGCGCGTCACCGCTCAAGGCGTTCTGGCTGGTGACGCTGCCCATTATCGGCCCGACGATTGCGGGTGCGGCGATCCTGGCGATTGCCCTCTCCCTGGACGAATTCCTGATCACCGTATTCGTCACCGGCAGCGACACCACGTTGCCACTCATGATTCTTTCGATGATGCGCCGCGCCGTCAGCCCAACCATCAATGCCGCCTCGGTGTTCATGCTGGTCGTGACCATTGCCATCATTGTCATTGCCGGCCTGGTCATGACCCTGCGCCGTCGTCGTCTCGAACTTGAACGTGCAGAAACTGCAGAGTAATCGCCATGACCAACAGTATCGAACTGACCGGAATATCCAAGAGCTACGGCAATCTGACTGCCCTGGGCAAAGTCGACCTGACCGTAAAGCGCAACGAAATCCTGACTTTGCTGGGTCCCAGTGGCTGTGGCAAAACCACACTGATGCGCATCATCGCGGGCTTCGAAGAGCCGACCACCGGCAAAGTCGTGATCGACGGCAAGGACTCCACGGCGCTGGCGCCGGAACATCGCCCCGTCAACATGGTGTTTCAGAAGTACGCCCTGTTCCCGCATCTCGATGTCTTCGACAACGTGGCTTTCGGGTTGCGCCTGAAAAAGAAACCGCGGGACGAAATCAAGCGCGAAGTGACCAAGGCACTGGAGCTGGTGCAACTGGAAAACTTCAAGAATCGCTGGATCTCCGAGCTCAGTGGCGGCCAGGCACAACGCGTCGCCCTGGCTCGAGCCCTGGTCAACCGCCCCGCCGTGCTGTTGCTCGACGAGCCGCTGGCGGCACTGGACCTGAAGATTCGCCACCACATGCTCAACGAGATCAAACGGATCCACGAAGAGACCTCGACCACTTTCGTTTACGTCACCCATGACCAGGACGAAGCGATGATCCTCTCCGACCGGGTGGTGCTGCTGAACAAGGGTGGCATCGAGCAGATCGGTGGACCACAAGAGATGTACTGGTCGCCGCGCACGTTGTTCGCCGCGAAATTTTTCGGCGACACCAATATCGTCAACGGCACCTATGGACTGGGTGATACCAGCAGTGGTTATGTCGAGCTACCGTTCGGACGCTACGCACACACGGCCAAGAACAGCCTGAGTGCCGGACCGGTCAATGTCTCGATCCGTCCCGAAACCATCGGCCTTGAGCCTGCACTGGGCAACCCGCTGGCCAACGGGGCCTTTGCCGGGAAAGTCAAAGACACGTCGTTTATCGGCAACCGGGTCATTTACCGTGTCGCCGTAGCCGGCGGTACCCTCGACCTCAAATGCCAGCAGTTGCCCACCCCCGGCAGCCTCACGCTGCCGCCCGGGGCGGATGTCGCCCTGACCTGTAAACCGGACAGTTTCGTGGTGATACCTGCCTGAACAGCTTTCGGTTGAACGACGATCCCTGCGGCATTTCGCGCAGGGTCTGACAGTAGCCTCAACGCTGGATCAGCTCTTCACCAAGAGCCTGATCCGGCGTTTTTTTTGACCTGCACGGTGAACAATAATGGTCCAATATATCGTGGTCGGGGGTGGGTCAGCCGGATGCGTCATTGCCGCGCGCCTGAGCGAAGATACCCAAGCGTCAGTCGTGCTGCTGGAAGAAGGGCCGAGGGACACCCATCCGTTTATCCATCTCCCGGTGGGATTCTATAAAACCAGCCAGGGAAATCTGGTTGAACGCTACCCCTGGGAGCCCCCAGCCGGTTATATCGGCGCGCCGAATCCGACCATGGTGCAAGCCCGGGTGCTCGGCGGTGGGAGTTCAGTCAACGCCATGGTGTACTTGCGCGGGCAACCTGCCGACTACGACAGTTGGGCCGATGGCGGTGCCCGGGGTTGGGCCTACAAGGACGTACTACCGTTTTTCAAAAAATGCGAAAGCAATGACCGCTTCAGCAACGACGCCCATGGCACCGATGGCCCGCTCGGTGTCTGCGATCAACGATTTACCCATCCTTTGACCAAACTCTGGCTACAGGCCTGCCAGCAGGCAGGGTTGGCCTACAATGCCGATTTCAACTCCGGTGTGCAGGACGGTTGCGGGTTGTATCAAATCAATGCCCGCAACGGCTTGCGATCGAGCACCTCGGTCGCCTATTTGAAGCCGGCGCGCCGGCGCCCCAATCTGACGGTGAGAACCCACTGCCGGGTCTTGCGAATCCTGGTCGAGAACGGTCGCGCCACGGGCGTTGAGTACCTTGAGAAAAACCGTCGCCATGTCTTGAGGGCCGATCGTGAAGTGATTGTCAGTGCCGGGGCAATCAACACACCAAAGTTGTTGATGCTGTCGGGTATCGGGCCGGCCAGTCACCTGCACGACAAAGGCGTCAAGGTAATCCATGACCTGCCAGGGGTCGGGCAGAATCTGCAGGACCACATCGAAGTGTCGCTGATCAATGAATTGCGTCGCCCATTGAGCTACGACAAGTACAAAAAACCTCACTGGAAGATCGCCGCCGGCTTGCAGTACGCATTGTTTCGGCAAGGCCCGGTAACCTCCAACGTGGTCGAAGGTGGCGCGTTCTGGCGTACTTCCCTGGCCGAAAATCGTGCGGACGCCCAGTACTGTTTCATGGCCGGGGCTGGGGTCGAGGACGGTGTAGGTTCCGTCCCTGGTGGCAACGGATGCACCTTGAATGTGTGTCAGACCCGCCCCCGTTCAAGCGGTTTCCTGCAACTGCACAGCGCAGATCCCATGGACTTGCCCCGCATCGAGCCCAACTACCTGACCGACCCAGTCGATGTGGAGTGCATGGCCCAGGCCACCGAGTTTGGTCGGCACATCATGTCCCAGGCCGCATTGGCCGGCCACATTCAGCGCGAGCATGTGCCCGCAGAACCGTTACGCACAGGTGATGACTATCGGCGATTCGTGCGCCGACACGCCCACGCTGCACTGCATCCGGTAGGCACCTGCAAGATGGGTACGGACGCCATGGCGGTGGTGAACAACGATCTGCGTGTACACGGGATCGATGGCCTGCGGATCGCCGACAACTCCATCGCGCCGAGCTTGTGCTCCAGCAACACCAATGCACTGGCAATCATGATCGGCGAGAAAGCGGCTGATCACATTCAGCGTGCTGATCAGTCTCTGTAGGAGCCTGGGCGCGATGTCGGCACAGTCGACGCCATCGCGGCCAATTTCCTGCCGGTGGCTCAGACCCGTAGAATCGATTGAATCAACCCGCCAGCACGCCCATTTCGTCCCGTCGTTCAACGCTGTGTCGCGGGATCAGATCGCCCCGCCATTGGCCATCCCGGCATCCATGCCGGGCTGCCGACGGCGCAGATCCTGCGCTCGACCTCTTGAGGGGCGTGCACCGCAACAGCACCGCGAGGCGAGCTAACGCTCGACCTTGGTGGTGCACGTGTTTCCCAGAATTCCGTGAAGAAAAAAAGGTTCTTCACGCATTCCCGGGAAACTGTAGGAGCCAGCTTGCTGGCGATGGACTCAAGTTCGCTGCGTTTATCCAGTTTATACGCGTTATCGTTAACGACCATCGCCAGCAAGCTGGCTCCTACAAGGGGTCGTGCCCACGCTCAAACCAGTGGAAGCCCCAAAAAAAAGCCCCCCAATCGGGGAGCCTGAAAACACTTGGAAAAGCGGTAAGAGTGACCAGCAGTACCGAGAAACGACCCTTTCTCCCGCTACCCGCTTGCCAAGTGCTGCAACTAACCAGGCGGCCTGGTGAGATCCGCCGGTTCGATGTTCAAAAAAGAGCGCTGTCACGCCGACAAAGGTTGCGCTCTATAAACGGGAGAAATCAGACAGCCTGCTTGTAACGGCGAATGCGGATATCCGCCTGTTCCTTGTGCCCGGCAAAACCTTCCATGCCGCACAGGCGGGAGCAATACTCGCCGACCAGCACAGAGGCTTCATCAGTCAGGACACGCTGATAGGTGCAGGTCTTGATGAACTTGCCAACCCACAGGCCGCCGGTGTAACGCGCAGTCCCGGTGGTCGGCAATGTGTGGTTGGTGCCGATCACCTTGTCGCCGTAGGAGACATTGGTCCGCTGCCCGAGGAACAGCGCGCCGTAGTTGGTCATATGCTCCAGGAAGTACAACGGGTCTCGGGTCATGACCTGGACGTGTTCGGAGGCAATGCGGTCGGCTTCCTGGACCAGTTCATCCACGGTGTCGCACAGGATGATCTCGCCATAGTCACGCCAGGCGACGGAGGCGACGGGTGCGGTCGACAGAATGGCCAGTTGACGCTCGATTTCCGCCGGCAGGGTTTCTGCCAGTTCGGCGCTGTTGGTCAAAAACACCGCTGGCGAGTTGACGCCGTGTTCGGCCTGGCCCAGCAAGTCTGCGGCAATGATTTCTACGTCGGAACTGTCATCGGCTATCACCAGTGTTTCGGTCGGGCCGGCAATCAAGTCGATGCCGATTTTGCCGAACAGCTGGCGCTTGGCTTCGGCGACAAATGCGTTGCCAGGCCCGACGATCATATCGACCGGCTTGAAGTCATCGGTCCCCAACGCCAGGGCAGCAATCGCCTGAACGCCGCCGACACAATAGATTTCATCGGCGCCGGCGAGGTACATGGCCGTCACGATGGCCGGATGAGGCTTGCCGTCGAAGGGCGGCGCGGCTGCAACCACACGCTTCACGCCGGCGACTTTAGCCGTCAGGACACTCATGTGTGCCGATGCCAGCAACGGATATTTGCCTCCGGGGATGTAGCAGCCCACCGAGTTCACCGGAATGTTGCGATGCCCAAGGATCACACCCGGGAGGGTTTCGACTTCGACATCGTGCATCGAGGCTTTCTGTACCTCGGCAAACCGACGGACCTGTGCCTGCGCAAACTTGATGTCGCCGATTTCCTGTTCCGAAAGACTGGCAACGCACGCGGCGATTTCTTCGTCGGTCAGGCGGAAGGTCGCAGGCTCCCACTTATCAAATTTCTTCGAATACTCCCGAACGGCTGCATCGCCGTTCTTGGCGACATTGGCAATGATCTGCTCGACCGTATCGCGCACTTGCAAAGCGATTTCGGCTTGGGCTTCGACGGGCTTACTTTTTTTCAGATAACGAATCATCAATATGCTCCAGGTGGTTCTTGATGCACGCAACATGCACTCAGCATTGGCAAACATCTTTTCTCACCCCCCTGCTCCGGGCAATTTCGCAGCCGTCTTATTGCTGACGCGATCTGACGCAGCACAGACGCAAAGTTGAAGCACTCCTGACAGCCCCGCCCCTCTGCCACGGGCAATCACACTTATTCGTATAACCTTTTATTCTCAAAAACGAGGTGAGCAAAACTGTTCCGCAGCCTGTAGCAATGCACACCATCTCGACACCACTCCTATTCTACTGGGTCATTTCATTAAAAATCCGATCAAGGCATTGACAGTACGGTTTTGAGTGATAGCTTAAATAAGCGGTTATACGTATAACCTAATAATCACACCCAACCTAAGAGGTGACCAACCGTGAGTCGAGTCTTGTATCTATACGGTGGCTGGCCCGGCCATTTCCCCTATGAAATCGCCGGGTGGGCCCGGACCGTTTTCCAGGAGCTGGATTTCGACGTCGAAGAGTCGACAGACATCTTCACATTGGACAGGGATTTGACCGGTTATGACCTGATCGTGATCGGCTGGAACAACGCGGTCACCACTGAAACGCTGACCACCTCGCAGGAAAATCGCCTACTCGAAGCGATCGAAAGCGGCACCGGCCTGGTGGGTTGGCACGGTGCGGGCGCGGCCTTTCGCGCAAGCCTCAAGTACCACTGGGTACTAGGCGGTTCCTTTCTCGAGCATCCGATGGGCGAAGGCTTTCCCCATCCGTACCAGGTCAACGTCATCGACCGCACCCACGAAGTCACTCAAGGTGTCGAGGATTTCGAGGTGCGCTCCGAGCAGTACTACATGCAGGTCGACCCGAACATCCATGTGCTCGCCGAAACCACCTTCGACGGAAACCCGTTCCCGTGGATCAAGGGCCATCGCAGCCCGGTCGCCTGGGTTCGCCAGTGGGGCCAGGGACGCGTGTTCTATCACTCGATCGGACACGACACCAGCAACCTCGCCGACCCGAATATCCGCCGCCTGACCAAGCAGGGCCTGAACTGGGCTACGCGCGGCCGAGCTGAAAATCAAGGCAAAACCACCGCATCCACCCCGCTTTCATCAACCCAAGGAGTCCTGTCATGAGCAAATTGACCGGCAGCCAGATCGTGGCACAAACCCTGAAAAACTACGGCGTAGAGTATGTCGCCGGCATTCCCGGCCACGGCATCTGGACACTCACCGACGCCTTCCTCGAAGAAGACTCGAAACTCAAGTTCATCCAGGTCTTCCACGAACAGAGCGCCGTGCATTTGGCAGATGGTTACTACCGCGTGGCCGGAAAGCCGATGGCTGCGGTAACCTCCATCGGCGCCGGGGCCGCCAACACCGTGATCGGCATGGCCACCGCGTTCACCGACTCCACCAGCCTGATGCTGATCACTGGCGGGCCACCCACGCACATGCGTGGCCACGGTCTGCTGCAGGAACTGGAACGCTACACCGACAACGACTTCCCTAAAATCGCCGAGGCCGTGACCAAGCGGCACTGGGTCGCGACGCGCGTTGAAGAGTTGCCGTTCATGATGCATCGGGCCTGGAGCTCGATGGTCACCGGTCGCCCAGGTCCGGTCCATCTGGAAATCCCGATGGACGTCCAGGCCGAGGCCGCGGAAGTGACCCTCCACGCCCTGGAAGAACGTACGCCGATCGGCAAATGCTTCCCGGATCCGGCGGCCACTGCTCGCGCCGTTGAAGAATTGCAATCCTGCAAACGGCCGGTGCTGGTCATCGGTGGCGGTGTCATCACGGGCGAAGCCAGCGCTGAAGTGCTCGCCTTGGCCGAGGCCTGGCAAATTCCGGTAGTCACCACCTGGAACGGCAAAAGCGGCTTCCCGGAAGACCACCCGTTGTTCGCAGGTAGCGTCGGCCAGACCGGCACGATGTGCGGCAACAAAGTGGCCTCGACGGCCGATGTGATCATCGCCGTAGGTTGTCGTTTCACCGACTGGTCGTCGTCCAGCTATGCCAAGGGCGTGACCTTCGCCATTCCGCCGTCGAAGTTGATCCACATCGACATCGACCCGCACGAAATCGGCAAGAATTACCCTGTAACTGTCGGTATCTGTGCAGACGCCAAGCACGCGCTGGCTCACATCGTCGAAGGCCTGAAAGGCCAGACTGCCGATCGCGAAGCGTATCTCAGCGATCTGCGCGGCTATCAGGACGAATGGGAAAGCAAGCTGGCCGGTCGTCGTGACTCCGACCGCTTCCCGTTCACCTCGCAACGTCCATTGGGCGCGTTGCGCAAGATTTTCCCGCGGGACACCATCGTGGTGGTCGGCTCCGGCAACACCCAGGGCGCGGTCAAGCAGACCTTCCCGGTCTACACCCCTCGCACCCACCTGACCTCCGGCGGGTTCTCCTCCATGGGTTGGGCCGTGCCTGCCGCCATCGGTGCCAAACTGGCAGCACCGAACCAGCCGGTGGTCTGCATTCTGGGCGACGGTGACTTCCTGATGACGTCGCAGGAAATTGCGATCTGCGTGACCAACAATATTCCGGTCGTGTTCATGATCCAGAACAACGCCGGGTACATGTCGATTCGCGGTGGCCAGCGCAAGCAAACCAGCCGCCATATCGGCACCGAGTTCAACCATCCGGACGGCACGCCCTATAGCCCGGACTTCAAAGCGGTGGGCGAAGCCTTTGGCCTGAAGTCCTATCGTGTGGAGCGCCCGGAAGACCTCGAACCGATCCTGCAGGAAGCCCTGGACTTGAACGCGCCGGTGTTGATCGAAATCCCGACTGACCGCGACGCTGCTGGCCCTTGGGTACCGGGTTGGTGGGACTTCCCGATTCCCGAATACATCACTGACGAACGTCAGGACGAGTACTGGGAAATCCGGAACTCCGAACAACACCTATAAGAACTGGAGCGGCTCAAATGAGTGATGCATTGATTTCGCATCATGCAGAGCTGAATCCACAATCGGGGGCGTCGCGCGAACCGCGCGCCCTCGACGTGGTGACACCTGATGCTGATGGCAATATCAATTGTGATGTGGTGATTATCGGCTCGGGCATGGGTGGTTCGACCTTTGCCCATGCGCTGCGAGATAGCGGGCTGGACGTTGTGATCGTCGAGCGCGGTGATTTTCTGCCACGAGAAATACAGAACTGGAGCACCGAATCCGTCTTCGGGCAAGGCCGTTATCGCAATGCCGAGCAATGGCTGGACGAGTCAAACCAACCCTTTTCGCCCGGCGTGTTTTATTACGTGGGTGGAAACACCAAATTCTATGGCGCGATGCTGCCGCGGTTTCGCGAAGAAGACTTTGCCGAAATCCAGCACGCCGAAGGCGTCTCTCCGGCTTGGCCGATCAGCTATGCGGATCTGGAACCCTGGTACGCCGAGGCGGAAAAACTCTACCGGGTACATGGCCAGGCAGGCGTCGATCCCAGCGAACCCTGGCGCTCAGGCCCCTACCCACAACCGGCGCTCAAACATGACCCTGCCCTGGCTTCCCTGGAGCAGAGCATGCGCCGGTCCGGGCTCAAGCCTTTCGTGATGCCTGCGGCCGTGGACTATGGCAATGGCGGTGACTGCGTACTGTGCTCAACGTGCGACGGTTACCCTTGCCTGCTGGACGCCAAGGCTGACGCCGAGGTTTGCGCATTAAGGCCCGCCTTGCGCAGTGCAACCGTCAGGCTGTTGACCCGCACCACGATCCAGCAACTGAAAACTGCTGCAGACGGGCGGACAGTCACTCAAGCCCACGGTCTGATCGATGGTCGCGCAGTGACGCTGCGTGCCAAGCGCTTCGTGCTGGCCTGCGGGGCGGTAAACAGCGCCGCGCTGTTACTCAAGTCGGCAAACGAACAGCACCCCGAAGGCCTGGGCAACAGTTCAGGGCAAGTGGGTCGCAACTACATGGTGCACAACAGCACGTTCATGCTGGCGATCGACCCTCGACGCAAAAACAAGGTGATCTTCCAGAAGACCCTGGCCATCAACGACTGGTACAGCGCCGGTGCGAACAACTCGTTTCCCTTGGGTAACGTGCAGATGCTGGGAAAAATCCGCGAACCCATGATCACCTCCATGCGTCCGTGGCTGCCGAAGTTCGCCTCGCGCTACATCACCGATCACAGCGTCGACCTGTACCTGACATCGGAGGACCTGCCAACCCGGGAAAACCGGGTCACGTATGACGCGCAACGCGGTGCGATCAAGGTCCATTGGAAACCCAATAACCTGAAAGCCCATGAAGGCCTGGTGACCAGGACCAGCCAGGTCATGCGGGCGGCAGGCTACCCGCTGATCCTCAAAGCACGCATGGGCATTGCCACCAACTCGCATCAATGCGGTACGGCGGTCATGGGTAAGGACCCGGTGTCGAGCGTGCTGGACCTCAATTGCAAGATGCATGACCTGGACAATGTCTGGGTGGTCGACAGTTCTTTCTTTCCGTCATCGGCCGCGGTCAATCCGGCACTCACCATCGCCGCCAACGCCCTGCGGGTCGCGGCGAACTTCAAGCAACTGGTGCAATGAATGGCATGACATGAAGCCGAAGGCTGCGGTCGCGCTGGGTCACCGCAGCCTTATTCATCGATTGGCGTTAAACGTCCTGCACCTTGAGCGTCGAACTGCGCACGATCAATTTGGTGGCGAATATCTTCTGTTCAGGTTCCAGCGGAGTATCGGCCGGTGCATTCAACTGCTCGGTCAAAAGCCTTGCCGCGTAGACACCTTTCTCGACGATGGGTTGGCCAATGGTGGTCAGGCCCAGTTGCACCGCCTCGGGAATATCGTCGAAGCCAATCACCGAAAGGGTTTGTGGAACCTCGCGATTGAGCGCATGGGCGGTTTTCATGCAAGCGATCGCCATGACGTCCGAACAGGCCACCACCGCCGTGACGTCGCTGGATGTCAGCAAGGTAAAGGCAGCGGTTTGCCCGGACGTCGAGTCAAGACCGCCGGCCTCTATGATGCTCAAATCCTCGAATGCCAGGCCGGCTGCACTTGCCTCTTCCACGTAGCCGGTCAGCCGCTCCCTGACGATACGCTCACTTGCACTCTTGAAACGGTGCCGGTCGATGGGGCCGCGGTATCCGTCCGGGTTAAGACGGTCAATGATGACCCCTATCTTGCGATGCCCCAGATCCAGCAAGTGACGCATCTGCGCACGTGCGGCACCCCGGTCATCAATCCCGACAAAAAAAGAACCTTCCACCAACGGCGAATCGATCACCACAAACGGAATGTTCTGTTTCACCACGGCCAGCACGGCCGGGTGGTCATCGGGCAGGGTCGAGATAATCAAGCCATCGACCAACCCGCGCAGCGCAAGGCTGCCGTGATTCGCTGCCTGTGTCCGGCCGACAAACCGGTTGTTGTTGAGCGGGAACAACGTCAGCGCGACGTTCTCCAGTTCCCCTACCTCACTGATCCCGCGCAGCAGGGCAACAGTGCAAGGGTCGGCGAACGCCAGGGACAACTTGTCCATCATCATCAACCCGATCGCCCCGATCTTGCCTGAACGAAGGCTACGCCCAAGCACATTGGGTCCCGGGTAACCCAGTGACGCCGCTACGGCAAGGATATGCTCACGCTGGGCCTCGGACAGTTTGGATGGGCGATTGTAAGCGTAAGACACCGCGGGCTGGGACACCCCCGCCGCCAGTGCTACATCTTTCATTGAAACGGATGCCATCGCTTGCTTCCCAACCTTTTTGAAAACCTCATGAGAGGTCAGTGAAAAAAAACGCCATGCACTCAGTGTAACCGTTGAGGTGAAACCTTCGGAACCAGCCGAGTGGCACTGAAAATGATCGCGATCATCAACGCGGCAACAGCGAGCAACGCCAAGGGCAGGCTGCTTGCATGGGCGACGAAGCCAATGGCTGCCGGCCCCATCAAAATGCCGAGGTAGCCCAGGCTGGTGGCGGCGGCAATGGCCAGCTCACCAGGCATTGTCTTTTGGGCACCTGCCAGCGACAAGTAAACCGGAGCGATGTTGGCCAGACCTGTGCCAATCACCGCAAACCCCACCAGGTTCAACAGCCAATCATTCGCCAACACCACCAAAGCGAACCCCAACATGACCACGACTCCACCGCCAATGAGCACCACCCGTGGCCCCAGTTTCAGCAGTATCCGGTCACCGTTCAATCGGCCCAGCGCCATCATCACCGCAAACACTGCGTAACCCAGCCCGGCCAGGGAATGCTGGACACCTCGCTCGTCAGCCAGGAACACCGCGCTCCAGTCGAGAATCGCGCCCTCCGCAAGAAAGGCGAACAGGCAAAGCATACCCAGCAGTAAAACCTTTCGGGTAGGCCTGACAAATATCGGGCTGCCTTCGTCACCGCTGCGCCCCAGCAACTGTCGGCCATGCGTCAGGACGAACGCGACCAGGATCGCCATGACCGCACTGCTTGCCATCAACGGCGTGGCGCCCAGCCACAACAAGGCGGTGATACCGGCAGCACTGACAATCGCGCCGAGGCTGAACAGCCCATGGAAACCGGACATCAGTGAGCGTCCCGTCGCGCGTTCCACCATCACGCCCTGAACGTTCATCGTTACGTCGACCGACCCGCACCCTGCCCCGAAAACGGTCAGGGCGAAAATCAAACCGGCGAAGGAGTGAGTCGTCGCCAACAAGGGCAAGGTCAGCAACACCAGCGCAATACCCACGTGCATCGTAAAGCGACAACCCTTGCGCGCATTGAGAATACCCGCCAGCGGCATCATCACCAGCGAACCCAAGCCAAGGCACAGTAACAACAGCCCCAGGGCCGCGTCGTCGATCCCCGCTCGCGTGCGGGCATAAGGTACCAACGGAGCCCAGGCGCCCATGCATAACCCCGACAACAGGAACGTCGATCGATAGGCCAGCATATGAGGTGTAGCGCACGGCAGTAGCAATTCCTGAGATGACACGGAAACCCCTGTGCTCGGATCAATTTGAGTTATACGTATAACCCATAATAACCCGTTCGGCCACAGGATCCGTTCAAAACCAACAGCCTCGTCACACATGACTACATGCTTTACGTCGCCTGAATTGAGAATAGCCACGAAAAAGTTGACATCAATCTTGCCACCAATGTTATTTTTGAATGGAGTTATACGTATAACTCTTGCCTTACTCAGCTTTTGCATGAACACCCAACAAAAACAACAGGGACAATGCAGCGTGATGAATAACGTTCAAAAAACACCGATCCCCACTCGCATCCGCAAGGCGCGAATCGCGACGTTCCTCGGATTCATGATGATCGGCGCCATGATGTACATCTGGTCAACCGGGGTGAGTGTCTTCAGGACGCAACTGGGTTTTACCGGTGAACTGGGTGATGCGAACTTCGGCCTGATCGCACTCGGAGTCGGCGTCGGCTCAGCGGCGGGAGCGCTGCTGGTAGGCCGCCTGCTGGACACCTTCGGCGCTAAACCGGTAATCACCGTGTGCGCCCTCGCCTACCCCCTGTCCATTATCCCGCTGGGTTTCGTCAGCGGTTTCTGGTTTGCGATGTGTTTTGGCGTTGTGCTGGGCTTGCTGCGCGGCGCCCTGGATACCGCATTGAATGCCCATGGCGTTCAAGTTGAGCGGTTTTACCAGCGCTCGATCATGTCCGGCTTCCATGCGCTCTATTCGCTGGGTGGTTTTCTGCTCGGGATGGCGTGCAGTTGGCTGACGGGTTTCTACACCGACAGCGTAAAAGTGCCATTTACCGTGCTGGGCATCGCCATGCTGATTGTCGGCTGTATTTTCAGCCGGTGGCTGCTGGGCAGGCATGACGTTCCCGACGCGTCATCCGGTGCCTGGCAAACAGACGCTCAGTCCGCTGATGAAGTCGGCAAGGGTCCATCGACCAAAACGCTACTGGTGATGATTGCACTCGGCGCTCTGCTGCTGGGCAGCATGATGGGTGAAAACGCGATTGCCGACTGGGGCCAGGAGTACATTCGCCGCGAGTTCTCAACATCGACTTCCACCGCGGGCATGGCGGTGTCGATATTCGTCGGTGCGGCTTTCATCGGGCGCCTGTTCGGAGACCGTCTGGCGGCGACCTTTGGTAACGCTCAAGTGGTTTTCGCATGCGGGACGGTCTGTGTCCTCGGCATGACCCTCACCATCGTCGGCGGCACGGCCGTTACCGGCATCCTCGGCTTCGCGTTGTTCGGCCTCGGACTTTCCTGCATCGCGCCACTGATGATTTCCGCCGCCGGGCGCCGGGACCCGCAACATGCAGGCCGCAACATCGGCATCGTCAATTGCATCGGCTTCTCGGGCATGCTCGTGGGACCCGCCGCCATCACCGTGATCGTCAGCCATTTCGGTCTGGATTCGCTGATGTTTTTCCCGTTGATCATGCTGGGCCTGTTAGCCACATTGGGCCCACTGCTGATGAGAGCGCCAAAAATCGACAAGCGCGTAAAACAGTCCGTCGCCAGCAACACCAGCGCCTAGATCATCGGCGAACTGCTCGCGAGTGCCAGGCCTTCATAGGCATCGAAGGTGATGGTGAATCCGCCCTCGGCCCGTTCGTTGATGGATCAATCTCGTCAGCGTTTGCGAGTCGATGCGTGGCTGGGGTATTGGAAGCACTGTTAATGCACATGACCGAAGAACTCGCGCAGAAAAAATAGTGCATAGGTATAGGGGGTATGCCTATCATGCGCAAAGCATAGGTAAAGGGGGTATCCATCCAATGGGCCATATCGCAGCCAACAAAGACGATCTTCTCAAGCGTGTAAAACGCATCGCCGGACAAATCCAGGCCGTTGAACGCGCACTGGAATCGGATCTCGATTGCGCCAGGACACTGCACCTTGTGGCCGCCACTCGCGGCGCCATCAACGGTTTGATGGAAGAAATCATCGAGGACCACGCACGCGAGCATGTCGCGAACCCTGCGCTGAGCGAAGCAGAGCGCAACAAGGGCGTCGAAGAGTTGCTTGAAGCCATTCGCCGTTATTCCAAGTGAACGCATCCAGGTAGACATCATGAGCAGCCCCCCCATCAACTACAGGCACGACCACGTGTTCCTTGGCCCGGCGCACGACGAAAATGCCAGGCGTACGCTTTGGGTTGTGGCACTGACCGTTGTGATGATGATTGGCGAGATTACCGCCGGGTACCTCACGGGCTCGATGGCGCTACTGGCCGATGGCTTTCACATGGCAACCCATGCCGGCGCATTGGGCATCGCGGCGGCCGCTTACGGATACGCAAAGCGCCATGCCTACAGCCAGCGCTACAGTTTCGGTACCGGAAAGGTTGGCGACCTGGGCGGGTTCGCCTCGGCGCTGATCCTCGGCATGGTCGCCCTGGGCATTGGCGTTGAGTCTGTCATGCGCCTCTTGCAGCCCACGGAGGTTCAGTTCGGCACTGCGACGCTCATCGCGATTGCCGGCCTGATCGTCAACGTCGTCAGTGCGCTGCTGCTGGGCTACGATCACAGTCATGGACACAGTCATGAGCACGATCATGAGGATCACGGCCATGCCCATGCCCATGCCCATCACAGCAACGACAACAACCTGAAATCCGCCTACGTCCACGTCATCGCAGACGCGCTGACTTCGGTTCTGGCCATTGTTGCACTGCTCGCTGGCCGGTATCTCGGCTGGGTATGGCTGGACCCGGTGATGGGCATCGTCGGCGCCATCGTTATCGCGCGTTGGGCCTGGACCTTGATGGGGACCACCGCAGGTGTGCTGCTCGATCAGACCGATGCGCAGGTTGCCGAGGAAATCCGCGAACGGGTCGAAAAACCGGGGGATGCCACCATCACGGACTTGCACGTCTGGCGAGTCGGACCGCAAGCCCATGCAGCCATCGTCAGCGTCCTTGGCGAAGCCACGGCGAGCGCCGACAGCATTCGTGAACGTCTTAAACCAGTGCACGAAGTCAGCCACCTGACGGTCGAATTTCGACCTGCCTGATCCCGCACCTCCCCACTCTTGTCTCCAAAGGAACCCCGAATGCCACCAGGCAAACGTGAACTGGCGCGGATCGAACGCCGGTTGATCACCACGCTCACCGAAGCGTGCGAAACCGCAAAAGGTGAAATCAAAGGCTTTGCCTGGCTCACCCACACCGCTGACCTGAATGCGTTGACTGAAACCCTGAAGGTCATCTGGGTGTTCGAAACCCTGGCTGACAGGCAGCTCGCCCAGGTTCAGGCGAAGGCGCGCATCCTTGAGTTGACGGCCATCGCGTTGAATGAGGCCAACATCGACCTGACCCCTTCAGACCGCAATGTCCGCCTCGACTCTGAGGAGGAGTGCCAACGCACTCACGCTGGTGACTGGAAAAATCGCCTGGCTCAATCACGGGTGGCCAAAGGTGACTGACAATGGCTAAGGAAATCGAAAACCCCTGCATCTCGGTTTGCCAACTCAGTGGCGATCTGTGTGTGAGTTGCGGGCGTAGCAAGGAAGACATCAGAAAGTGGAAACGCATGAAGCGGCCTGAAAAAATGGCCGCTGTGCAACGGGCGAATGTGCGTTTGAAAGGGCTCAGGAAAGCACTGGGTTAACCAAAAAGCCTATTGCGTGTCGTTGATCTCAACGTTTGAATGCGCGCTTTGATCAAGCGCGCAGTTTCAAGGTTTTCTTTTGCAATGTAACTCGAGCGCACCGTATCCCCACGTGATCGTCGTCTCGGCCTGATGCTCCCAAAGGGTCTCATTGCGCCCAAGGTATTTGCCACTGCCGCCTGGCTGCTGGTACATCAGCGATACGCTATCGCCACGCTCTGCGATGAGCGTCGGCGGATCGGTTTTGAAGAACGTGGCCGAAACCTCATTAGCCGGGTTGCCGTCGCACTCGTAGTAAACAGGCCCTGTGCCCGATACCAGTCGGTACCGTGCCTGCAACTCGGCGATGCGGCGCTGGTACTCCATGCGTACGCATGCACCCACGTCATCGCTCTTCCAGCAGTCATCGCGCCCCTTGATCCATCCACGTTGCTCTGCTTTCAGCGTGGGAGGATGCTCGTTGCCGGCCTTGATACTCGCACTGGCATACACTTGCGACAGCTTGCGATCGAGTGCGGACAAGTCCTTGTCCTTACAAATCATCGCTTCAATACCGCCGGGCTCCACCTTGCCGCAATCGTAGGAAGGGCCAGGTGGAACATTGACCGTCAGGGGTTTTCCGGCGTCGCTCCCGTTCGCCCCCATCGCCTTGGTCTGCTGATCAATGTACCTGCACCACTCTTCGGAGCTTCGTTCAGGGACGTTTGCCCCACCGCGAACCCCTAACTTGAATTCGATCACCGATTTCCATTCGTCGGAGCCCATATCCGGCCCGTGCCCTTGCGCATCGGCGGTTTGCAGTCTCTTGTCGATCGCTTGGTACCAGGCGTCGGAGCATAGGGATTGCGCCTGGGCAAATCCCGTGGCGCCAACAAGAAACAAGGCAAGATACTGGGTCATGTGCAGTCCTTTTAGATCCGGGCAGTCGTCAAACAACGGCATAGGGCGGTTACTCCATCAACGAGCAGATCTTTGCGAGTTTCGCAGATCATCCGGCGGGTCGACCACAACGGGCTTGTTATAATCAGCAAGAACCAACAGAACCCCGACAATTGAATACCTGACCGCCAGCGCTGGAATGAAGCACTCAATGAAGCGTCCAGGGTTAAAAAGGACTTATCGCGGAATGTGGCCATATCTTGCTCCGACCCTTCTGACGTGCATCCTCCAACTGCTGGCAGCGAGCGCCAACGCCGCACAGCAGACGCATGAAACGCTGACGATCATGGTAGAAGATGCCGCCGCACCCTGGTCAAACAGCGACGGTACAGGGTACGCCAACGACGTGGTCCTCGCCGCCTTCAAAGAGATGGCCGTGGAGGCCAGGTTAAAAGTGGTGCCCTATTCACGCTGTAAGTACATGGTGCTCAGCGGCCAGGTCGCCGCTTGCTTCAACATGAGCTGGCAACCCGAATTCCAGGGCAAGATCAAACTGGCGACGCGACCGATATTCAAGGTCAGTAACGATGTTTTTGAATCCATCAAGGCGCCCTTGCCGAAGCCCCCGGACGGTCAATGTATTTTGCCGCCCGGCACCGTCGTCGGCATCACCAGAGATTACGAATACTCAGCCCAGGTCATCGCGCTCCAGACCTCAGGGGTCGTGTTCGAGAACTCCCTCTCAGACTTGACCAGCCTCCAGAAACTCGCTGCTCGACGCTTTCAGGCAGCCGTGATCATGAGCAATGACCTCGAGGTCAGAAACCGAAAGGCTCAGCAGTCAGGGACAGAAGATACCGTGCGCTTCGCCTTCAATTGCGGTCTGGTGAACTCGACGATAGGTTTTAGCCTGTCCCATCCAGACGGATTGCGAGCACTGGAAATGTATGACGAGGGCTATCGACGCATCGAGGCCAACGGTGTGCTTGAGAGGCTTCACCGGCGCTGGTTTCCTGAGTAGTGAATTGCCCCGTGTTTCATGGAATGAGGTTCTTCACGCATCCCCGGAAAACTGTAGGAGCCAGCCTGCT
Source organism: Pseudomonas sp. GW456-E7 (assembly GCF_059424105.1). Lineage (NCBI taxonomy): Bacteria > Pseudomonadati > Pseudomonadota > Gammaproteobacteria > Pseudomonadales > Pseudomonadaceae > Pseudomonas > Pseudomonas sp. GW456-E7. The sequence goes on from NZ_JBWKZB010000014.1 coordinate 39,256, forward strand.
GGCGATGGACTCCAGTGCGCCGCGTTCATCCAGTTCGCCCGCGTTATCGTTAACGACCATCGCTGGCAGGCCAGCTCCCACAAAGGACCGCGTCCACGCTGAAAAACTGTAGGAGCCAGCCTGCTGGCGATGGACTCAAGCGCGCCGCGCTCATCCAGATCACACGCGTTATCCTTAACGACCATCGCAGGCTTCGCCAGCGCCTACAAGTGACCTCCAGGCCTGGCCACTACAAACCTTCATTGAAACGGAACGAAGCGCCATAAGCCGACGCTGGCAAATGGTTCGAACCGTCACCCCTTAACCGCGAGCGAAAGGTACCGCTTTGCGGTTGGGTCCGGTAGAGCCCACGTTTCTGCAATTCAGGGATCACCAGTTCTACGAAGTCCTCAAGACTGCCCGGGCTGATCAGCGGATTGATCATGTAACCGCTGGTACCGGAAATTCTGGCGTGTTCCTCAATGCGCTCGGCCACCTGTTGAGGGGTGCCCACGAGAATAAGATCACTGCCTCGGGTGACGTTGGCAAAACGCTGTTTGACGTCGCCTGCCGTCAACGGTTTGCCACTGCCATCGGGATGCATCACATAGGAGGTCATGCCCTCGGTGTAGGTGGAAAGCGCCTCACTGTCGGCATAGCGGCCGATATCAATGCCGGTGTCGCCCGCGTAACTGACCAGTTGCGCCTGCAAGTGATAGTTGCTTTGCAGTTCGTCGTACTTGCGCTGAGCCTCAATCTCGGTTTTCGCGGTGACGATTCGCAGCACTGTCAGGGACTTCACATCCTCACGCTGACGGCCACGTGCCTGAGCCTTGGCCCAGATTTCCTCCAGCCCCAGGCGAATTTCCTGCGGGTTGGACTTGGCAATGAAGATCAATTCGGCGTGCTTGGCTGCGAACTCACGACCGCGCCCCGACCAGCCCGCCTGAATCAACAAAGGCGTCCGTTGTGGCGAGGGGGACGTCAAATGCGGCCCGGCCACCCGGTAATGCTCACCCACATGATTGATCGGGCGTACGCGCTCGCCCCGAGCGTAGAGCTGGCGTGACTTGTCCGCGACCACGGCGTCGTCGGCCCAACTGCCCTCCCAGAGTTTGTAGACCACATCAAGAAACTCTTCGGCACGTTCATAGCGGTCATCGTGCTTGATCATCTGCTCCAGGCCGAAGTTCCGGGCGGCGCTGGACAGGTAGGAGGTGACGATGTTCCAGCCGACCCGACCGTTGGTGAGGTGATCCAGCGTGCTGAAGCGTCGGGCATGGGTAAAGGGATGTTCGTAGCTGGTGGTCACGGTAACGCCAAAGGCCAGGTTTTCCGTAACGGCGGCCAATGCCGGAATGATCATCAGCGGATCGTTCGCCGGGGCTTCCACGGCCCACTTCATCGCCGCATCGGCGTTGCCACCAAATACATCGTAGAAGCCCAGCACATCACCAAAAAACAACATGTCGAGGTGAGCCTGATCGGCAATGCGCGCCAGGTTCGACCAATAGCCCAGGGAATTGATCGCCAGTCGTTCGTCAGCGGGATGCGTCCAAAGGCTTGGCGCGCCGCCACAGCCCACACTGGCTTGCTCATAGAGCGCAAACAAAAGAGGTGTTGGATCGGACATCGTGGTTCCTGTAGATAAAGTCATTAAACGCGGCGGTTCACCGCTGATTGTTGAAACCTTTGCCGTAGTGGCGCTCAAGGCGGTGCTGTATCAATTCCAGCCCGATGGAAAGCAACCAATAGATGACCGCTGCGGTGGTGAGCATTTCGATGTAGCGATAGGAAGACCGCCCATAGGACTGCGCCAGAAACATGACCTCCCACACGCCCATCACCGAAATCAGGGATGAGTCCTTGAGCATTGAAATGAACTGGCTGGTTGTCGGCGGAATGATCGTGCGCATGGCTTGCGGCAAGATGATGTGCACAAAGGTCGCCCTCGGCCCAAGCCCCAGCGCCTTCGCCGCTTCGCGCTGCCCGGGTGCTACCGCCAGGATGCCGGCGCGAAAGATCTCGCTCAGATAGGCACCATAGTTAAGCGAAAGCGCAATGATCCCCGCGCTGATTGCCCCGGGTACAACGCCCAACTGCGGCAAGCCCAGATAGATCAGCAGGATCTGGATCAGCAGCGGTGTACCGCGAAAAAAAGACGCATAGAAACTGGCAATACCGAATGCCACTGCGCTGCGTGACAGTCGCGCCAGCGCCGTCACAAAACCAAGGAGCAATGAAAGCCAGATCGAACAGAAACACAGGAACAACGTCAGCGCGGCGCCTTGCAGGAAACCGTTTGGCCCAAGATGCAGGCCGACCAGATTGGGCCATTTCTCCAGGATGATCGAAAACTTCAAATCGAAGCTCATGAAGAACAGGACGCACAATCCAGACAACGCCGCCCAGGTCAAATACAGGCGAGTGCGAAATCCAAACAATTGGCTAAGGCGGCGCGTCTCGATTTCGGGGGCGGCAGTTGCCTTGGCCGGGTGTGGGTTGAGGGCTGTCATTGGCTGATGTCGGCACCGATCCACTTCTGCGAAATCTTGCTCAGCGTACCGTCAGTCTTGAGTTGAGTAATGACCTCGGTGACTTTGGCATTCCATTGCGGGTCACCCTTTTCAATGGCCACGACGTTCGGTTCGGCATACAGCGTTTCGCCGGCTATTTTGAAGCGTGGATCCTGGGCAATCCGCTCGCGAGCGGTGATGAGGTTGGTGACCATGGCATCAAGGCGCACGCCTGTGCCCAGCGCCAGGTCCTGGAAGGCCACTGTTTCATTGTCATAAGGGGCCACCTGGACGTTATCGAACGGATAGTTCAACGGCTTGTCCTCGGCACCCTCGATCACCAGATCCTTGTTCAAGTAGGCTTCGTAAGTCGACGCGCTGATCACACCGACTTTTTTACCGGACAAGTCTTTGCCCGCCGTGATGTCTTTGTCCTTGGCATTTACCACGATCACTGCCGGCGACTGGTAATACTCGACCGGAAAATCGAACACCTCGGCCCGTGCCTTGCTCGGGGTCATCGAGCAGACGCAGATGTCATAGCGCCCGCTCCAGCGGCCAGCAGCAATCACATCCCAGGACGGTGTTTCCAATTTGAGTTTGACCCCGAGGCGTTGCGCAACAGCCTTGGCAACATCCACGTCAAACCCGTCAAGTTGGTTCTGATCATTGAGAAACGAGAACGGCGGATAACTTTCCATCAGGACGCCGGTCAGCTCGCCTTTTTGTGTCACGCGATCCAGGGTCGCACCCGCGAAGGCCGTTGAACAGGTAGCTAGCAACGCCAAGCCAAGGGGTAGAAGCGCCATAGTTTTCAAAGACAAATGCTCCAATCAATTCAAAAAACCTGAATAGATTAAAACGCACTATAAAACGCATTTGTACTTTCTTTATGGAATATAAGGCTCGCTTCAGGCTATATCGAATCAATGGCCGGAACGTTCACGGGGCAGGCCTATATTATGTTATACAGTAACCAATCGTACTCTGTCGGTGGCTACTGGCAGAGCTCTCCACTCCCTGCCTGCGACTTTCGATGACACACTTCAATCAGATTCCGCCCACCACGAGCGTAAGCCAACGCCTGCTATCCATCGATGCCCTCAGGGGATTGGTGATCCTGTTGATGCTGCTCGATCACGTGCGCGAGACGTTCTTTCTACACCGCCAGGTAGCCGACCCGATGGTCATCGATACCACCGAGCCGGCGCTGTTTTTCAGCCGGACTCTCGCCCATTTATGTGCGCCGGTGTTCGTTCTGCTCACCGGATTGTCTGCCTATCTGTACGGCGAAAAACACCAGGGCAAGAAAGCCGTGTCGATGTTCCTGTTCAAGCGCGGTCTATTCCTGGTTCTGCTGGAGTTCACCCTGGTGAATTTCGCCTGGACATTCCAGTTCCCGCCCAATGTGATCTACCTGCAGGTGATCTGGGCGATCGGCCTGAGCATGACGGCCCTCGCTGCACTGGTCTGGCTGCCTCGGCCGTTCCTGTGTGTGCTGGGCCTGGTCATCGTCGCCGGGCACAACCTGCTCGATCCCCTGCACTTCCCGGTCGGATCAGCGATGCACCTGCCCTGGGCAATCTTGCATGACCGCGGCTGGATCGAATTCTCCGACAGCTTGCGCCTGCGCACTTCCTATCCCCTGCTGCCGTGGATCGGTGTCATCGCCCTGGGTTACTGCATCGGCCCCTGGTTCGCACGCTCAGCCTCGGCCACCGTGCGTCAGCGCTATCTGCTGCTGGCCGGGGCCGGCGCATTGACCGGTTTCATCGCACTGCGCCTGGTTAACGGTTATGGCGAGGCACATTGGGTGCACTATGAAAGCGCCACACACACCCTCATGAGTTTCTTCAACATCACAAAGTACCCGCCTTCCCTGCTGTTCCTCTCGCTGACGCTAGGGGTGGGCCTGTTGCTTCTGCCTGGTTTTGAGCGGGCTCGGCAATGCAAGTGGATCAGCACTCTGGCGGTATTTGGCGCGGCGCCGATGTTCTTCTACCTGCTCCATCTTTACGCGCTGAAAATGCTGTATCTGACCCATGTGGCGTTGTTCGGTTTGAATCAGGGCAACTACTTCGGTTTCGACAGCATGTGGATGGTGTGGCTGACGGCAGTGCTCTTGGCTACAACGCTGTATCTACCCGTGCGCTGGTTTGCCGCATTGAAGGCTCGTCGTCGTGATATTGGCTGGCTCAAATACTTCTGATCGGGGTACAGGTTCGCCGCGGGCGGCCGGTAACAGCGCGAAGACAGCGACTCGCTGTCAGGCGGCCCGCTCCAGTGCATCCAGCAAGCCCGCGTACTCCAGCGAGAGCTTGTGGCGCGGGGCCAGATGCACGATGGGAACAGACACTTCGTGAGACTCGCGCATCTTGACGGAACTGCTGAGATAAACCGGCAGCACTGGCAAGCCTTCGGCCAGCAGCTCATTGACGAGACTCTGGTGAAACCCGGTGTGCCCGGTGAACTGGTTCACCACCACCCCTTCCACTTCAAGTGACTCATTGTGATCGAGTCGCAGTTCTTCGACTTGAGCGATGACCCGGTACATCGCCTGGCGAGAAAAGCTGTCGCAATCGAATGGAATCAGCACCCGGTCTGCCGCCACCAAAGCGCTGAAGGTGTAGAAGTTCAGCGAAGGCGGCGTATCGATATAGATGCGCTCATAATCCTCGGACAGTTCAACCAGCAACTTGCGCAGCTTGTTGATCTTGAACTTGCTCTCGAGTCTTGATTGCAGGTCTGCCAGATCGGGACTCGCCGTCACCAGGTGGAGGTTGTTGTAATGGGTCTCGGTGATGGAAACCCGATTGCGTCTGCCTTCGAAACCGCCGGACAACGTCTGCTTGAAGAAATCGGCTATGCCTGCAGGAATAAGCTCGTCGCTCAGCCCCGTGAGGTAGTGAGTCGAGTTGGCCTGGGGATCGAGATCAACCAGCAGCGTTCGGTACCCTTCGGCAGCACTCACAGCGGCAAGATTGCAGGCGATGCTGGATTTACCAACGCCGCCTTTTTGATTGAATACGACACGACGCATAAGGCTTGCTCATCCATGAAAAGGCCAAAGGCCATCTGTAGTAAATGTAAGCAGTCATGTCAATTCTATGACCGCAATATTACAGTTTCACGACAGTGGTTGCCGGAAGGCACGGACTAGAGCATTCCAACTCCCATTCACGACTTGAATCGTACTGCCGACTATTCTGAAGCCAAGTCTGATTTCAACCGCGCGACGTCTGGCCTGAAGTTTTACTCAGGTCTCTGGGAAACCGATATGACAAATCCGCAAGATAAAGCCGAATTCGACGAGGGTTTAGCTCAGATGCTCATGGGGAAAGGTCCCTGCACCTATCTATTGCTGCTCTTGCTGGGATTGATCCTGCTGTTTCCCTTTCTTGAGCAAGGTCTGTTTGCTCGTACGTTGCTTGGCATTCTGTTTTCAATCGTGCTGCTCGTGGGTGCTTTCGTCACCAGGCAGACTCGGCGGGGATTCATTCTCAAGCTGGGCCTGGCGTTGCTTGGGGTTGGCCTTCAATGGACGGCGTTGTGGGCTCAGAGTATCGCGATTCTCAACCTTGCCGGGATAGCTTATACGGCGTCTCTTGCCGTCTCGTTCAGCGGAGTGCTTCGCTATATTCTCAATCGCGGGCCAGTTTCTGCCGACAAGCTGCATGGCGCGCTTGCGGGTTACATCATGCTGGCCTTCGTCTGGTCCTTCGTATATGCCCTGGTCGAGATATCCAGCGCTGGTTCATTCGGCCCCGGCCACTTCGACTTCGAACAACCCGGCACGTTCTTCAAACTGATTTATTTCAGCTTCACGACGCTCACAACCACCGGTTACGGTGATTTTATCCCGATGACCAACCATGCCCGCTCACTGGTGATGGTCGAAGAATTTTCAGGCGTTTTTTACGTGGGTGTGGTGATAGCGCGGTTCGCCGGTCTTTATCCCTCGAACCAGGCCAAGTGACGCCTGTTGAAGCTGTCAACTCTGCCTTGCGCAAGCCCCGCTACCGACCTTGCCCGGTAAAAGAACCGAATGCATCAGGCTTTTTCGTCTAACGTGAATTGAAGCGTTTGCATGATCTATTCCCCTGAAAATGGAGTTCGACGATGAAAACTATCGCTTCCTGGCTGTCGGTTACGTTTCTTGGGCTGGTGCTCGGCGGCTGTTCCGCGGTCGGTGCCGGGAGCGGAGGCGCTGGCGAGACGCAGATTCGTTCGGGGAAAATCGAGCAGATTTCCCTCACCCAGATGCAGACCAATCACGATAGCGGCGTCGGCGCCATTTTGGGCGGCCTTGGCGGTTTAGCCTTGGGAAGCCTGGTCGGCCAGGGAACCGGTCGGGATGTGGCGATGGTTGCCGGTGCCCTCGCCGGCGGGGTTGGCGGCAATTACGTCGAAAAGAAAAAGTATGATCAGCCCGTGGACGCTCAGCAGATCATCGTTCGGACCCAAAGCGGCGTACTGGTTCAGGTGACCCAGCCAATCAATCCGGCGCTGACAAAAGGCCTGAAGGTTTATGTCGAGGGCAGCGGTAACGAAGCGCGGGTAGTGCCGCAAAGTTAGTGGCGGCACCGTCCGAATGCCGCTCGACCCGCCCGCGATGAAAGTCGGTGTCATCTCCGACACCCACGGCCTGCTCCGCCCCGAAGCCATCGCCGCCCTGCTGGGCTGCGATTGCATCATTCACGCCGGCGACATCGGCAGCGCGCACATCCTCGAGCAATTGGCGGCCATTGCCCCGGTGCACGGGGTGCGTGGCAACAACGACCTGGACGCGCCCTGGGCGCGCGAGCTGCCCGACTGTCTGCGCCTGGACCTCAACGGCTGGAAGGTCCTGCTGGTGCATGACATCGCCGACCTTGCATTCCATCCAGATGAGCGTATCGACCTGGTGATCACCGGCCACTCCCATAAACCAGGCATCGAATGGCGCGGCGAACGACTGTTCCTGAATCCGGGCAGCGCCGGGCGTCGACGCTTCAAGTTGCCGGTCACCCTGGCACTGCTGGACCTGTCTGCACAGTCCATCGAACCTCGGCTGGTGTCACTGCTCGACTGATTCATCTGCCAGGCACCTGCGCACGGGTCATACAGCGCCAAACCGAAAAATTGAAACATTGAACAATGACTGCCCCCTCGAACGCATGGGCCATCGATTCACGACTCGTCGGCAACCACTCTGACCCTGTGGCAGTCGGCCGGCCCCAGTTTCTGGCCGCTCGAGGAACGAACTTCAATCGGCATCAGGGTCTGGCCGCGCTCATTGTCCAGCAGCACAGAACGCGTCTCTTCGCGCTTGAACAAGAAACGTTCCCCCCACTGCCGCAGGCTGACCACCACCGGAAAGATCTCCCGTCCTTTTTCCGTAAGGACGTACTCCTTGTAGGCACTGCCGTCTGACGCGGGTTGTACGTCGAACACACCGACCTCAACCAGGGTTTTCAAGCGCGATGCCAGAATGTTCTTGGCCACGCCCAGGCTTTTCTGAAATTCGCTGAATCGACGAATGCCGTCGAATGCGTCGCGGATGATCATCAGCGACCATCGATCCCCAATGGCCTCCAGTGTTCTGGCTACCGGGCATTCGCTGCTGTGCGGTGAAGTGTCTTCGACCATCGTATTGACCTTCCGGATAAGGATTGCCGGCCTGCCTTGCAGTCCCGAGCAAAGTGGTTGCAATTTAAAACCTGATCCGATAACAATTAAATCAAGTTTTTAATTGAAACCAGTTTAGCGCCACGGAGGCTCATGTGACAGCCGATGCCGATTCAGCCACCTGCCCTTTCACATCGCAGGCTTCGGGCCTGCCCGATGCGGATAATGGGAAAAGCGCCCGCGCAGACAGCGCTGCGGGGCTTTCTCCGTCACTTACGCTGTTGTTTTCCGTCACCTGCGCGCTAGCAGTCGCCAACGTGTATTTCGCCCAACCCCTGCTCGACTCAATGGCTCAGAGCCTGGGGGTTGCCTCATCGATGATCGGGATCGTGGTGACGGCTACCCAGGTCGGTTACGCGCTGGGATTGCTGTTCATCGTCCCGCTGGGTGACTTGTTGAACCGCAAGGGGTTGATCCTGACGCAAGTGCTGCTGTCTGCGGTTGCACTGGCAGGAGTCGGTGCAGCGCAGCAATGGCTGACCCTGTTGGGCGCCATGGTCATCGTGGGATTGCTGGCGGTGATGGTTCAAGTGCTGGTGGCCTATACCGCCGTGCTGGCAACGCCGTCACAACGGGGCCAGGCCGTGGGCACCGTCACCAGCGGCATTGTCCTGGGCATTCTCCTGGCGCGGTTCACCTCTGGGCTGATCGCCGACCTGGCGGGCTGGCGCGCCGTGTATTTCGTTTCGTCGGGCTTGATGCTGGCCCTCGCGGCGGTGTTCTGGAAGGTGCTTCCCGCCACAGTGTCTCCACGCAACCGAAACACCTACCCGGCACTCATCCGTTCGATGTTCAGGCTGTTCATGACCGAACCGGTCTTGCGCATCCGGGGCCTGCTGGCCTTGCTGATCTTTGCCGCGTTTTCGGTGTTGTGGACATCCATGGTGCTGCCATTGAGCGCGCCTCCGCTGTCGCTGTCGCACACAGCCATCGGCCTGTTCGGTCTGGCCGGCGTCGCCGGTGCCCTCGCCGCCAGAAGAGCCGGTCGCTGGGCCGACCAGGGGCTGGGGCAACGCGTGACCGGCATTTCGCTGGTGATCCTGACGCTGTCCTGGTTGCCCATCGCGTTTGCGCAGACATCACTGATCGCGCTGGTGTGCGCAGTGGTCCTGCTCGACTTCGCGGTACAAGCCGTACACGTCACCAACCAGAGCCTCATTTTTGCCGCACGCCCCGACGCCCAAAGCCGCATGGTGGGCGCCTACATGTGCTTTTACTCGGTGGGCAGCGCACTGGGGGCCGCGGCCGCGACCCAGGTGTATGCGCAATGGGGCTGGATCGCCGTCAGCCTGCTGGGTGCCTCGATCAGTGCGACGGCCCTGGTGCTGTGGTTGATCACCTGGCGTTGGCACAGGCAGCGCTACGCCAGATAACCTCAGTGCCTGGTTTTGCGCTCGAGCATGCGCACGCCAAGTGAAAGCGGATAACACAGGGCAAAGTAGATCGCGCCGACCAGAATGTAGATTTCCAGCGGCATGAAATACACCGAGCTCAGATCCTGCGCCCGCAGCATCAAGTCCGGTGCCGCGATCAGCGAAGCCACGGACGTATCCTTCAACAGCGAGATCGCGACGTTGCCTATGGGCGCCAGCACGATGCGGATGGCCTGGGGCAACACGACCCAACGCAGCACGTTGTGGCGTGCCATGCCAATCGCTTTCGCCGCTTCCACCTGCCCCTTGGGCACGGCCTCGAGCCCCGCACGGTAGATCTCTGCCAGATACGCTGCAGCGTTCAGTCCCAGGCCAATCATCGCGGCCTGGAACGAGCTGAAGTGAACGCCGATTTCGGTCAGGCTGAAATAGACGATGAACAACTGCACCAGCGCCGGGGTGCCACGAAACAGCTCGATGTAATAGAGCGCGGCGCGCCGCAATGCGCGGTTGCCGGAAAGCCGTGCCAGCGCCACCAGCAAACCGACGATCAAGCCGATGACCAACGCACCGAACGCCAACTGGAGTGTGGCCCAGGCGGCCGCCAGCAATTCTACATGGGTCGCGTCCCACAACTCGCCATAGCCCATCTCAATTCTCCTTGACGACTTTGAGACGGCGTTCGGTGCGCGCCGCCCAGTGGGAAAGCACCAGGCTCAGGATCAGGTAGATCATCGCCAGCAGGAAGTAGATCAGGTTGGTCTGGTAGGTTTCGCTGACCAGCATTTTCGCCTTGAACGTCAATTCCGGCACCGCTGCCGCCGACGCCAGGGAGGTGTCCTTGAGCAGGCCGATGGCGAAGTTGGCCATCCCCGGAATCGCCACCTTGAACGCCTGTGGCAGCACGATAATGCGCATCGCCAGAGACCGGGTCATGCCGATGGAGAACGCCGCTTCGCTTTGGCCACGGTCAATGGTGCGGATGCTCGACCGGAAAACCTCCGACAGAATGGCCGCACCGTTCAGGCCGAAACCGATGATCGCCGCGCCGATGGCCGGCAAGGTAATACCGATATAGGTCAGGCCAAAGTACAGAATGAACAACTGGGTCAGGATCGGTATGTTGCGAAAGATCTCCAGGTAAACGCTGGCGATCAGACTCAGGAGGCGGCTGCGCGAAAGCCGCATCAACGCCAGGCAAAAACCCAGCAACGCCGCTACTACAAACGCAGCAGCCGTCAGGCCGATGGTAGTCAGCGCCCCGACGCCCAGTACGTTCAGAAAGTACGGCAGCATCTCGATGGCTTTGTTCAGCGCAGTGGTATCGAACATCGATCAATGCTCCTGCACGGCGCGGATGAAGGAGCGGGTACGTTCGATCTGGCTCTCGCGGAAAATCTGTCGCGGCGGACCCTGTTCGACGATATTGCCGTCAGCCATGAAGATCACCTGGTCGGAAACGCTTTCGGCGAAGCTCATTTCGTGGGTGACGATGATCATCGTCATGCCCTCTTCCGCCAGCCTGCGCATCACGCCCAGCACTTCCCCGACCAACTCCGGGTCCAGTGCCGAGGTCGCCTCGTCGAACAGCATCAACTTGGGCTTCATCGCCAGCGCCCGGGCAATGGCGATCCGTTGCTGCTGCCCGCCCGACAGTTGCTCGGGAAAGGCATCGCGCTTGGCGAACATGCCGACCTTGTTCAGCAGGTCCTCGGCCAGCTCCACCGCTTCGGCGCGATTGCGCTGCTGCACCTTGAGCGGACCGAGGATGATGTTTTCCAGCACCGACAGGTGCGGGAACAGGTTGAAGCGCTGGAACACCATGCCGATTTCGGCGCGCATCCGCGCCAGTTCCTTATCGCTCATGGGCACTTTTCGGCTGCCCACCAGGCGCTGGCCGATCAGTTCGTTGTCAATGTAGATGTCGCCTTTGGTCGGCTCTTCCAGGTAGTTGACGCAACGCAGCAAGGTGGTCTTGCCCGAGCCGCTGGGGCCGATGAGCGAGATTTTCTGGCCCTGCTGCACGTTGAGGTCGATGCCTTTGAGAACGTCCAGGCTACCGAAGGACTTGTGCAGCCCTTCGATACGCACCAGTGGAGTGGATTCAGCCATGGGTCAGGTCCTCGATTCAGGCAAAGGCCTGACTGAAATCACGGGCTGGATGCTCGAAGGGTCCAATGACATTGCCCTTCTCGTCGCGGTCCACACCGATGCGCGGGTCCTTGGCGGGCGGTACGAGGTAGTCCGGGTTCTTGATGCCGTACTTGGCCAGCACCGGCTTGATCTGATCCGTGGCTTTCAACCAGCGCAGCCCCTGGTTCACCCCATCGAACAGGTCCTGGTTCTGCGGATGGACACCCCAGATCGCCTCGAACTTGGCGGTCAGGCTGGGGAATTTCTCGTCGTAGGCCATGGGGATCTGCTTGAGCTTGAGGCTGGGGTCCTGAAGGATCATGTAGTCGATGGTCGGCGCATCCAGCACGGCAAAATCCAGGCGCCCGGCGCGCACGTCGCGCAAGCAGGAATCGGTGTTGTCGTAGAGTTTGACCTCCTTCACCCCCTCGATTTTCTTCATGTCGGGGATGGTGAAATAACCGGTGATGGCGCCGATGGTACGGCCCTTCACATCATTGACCGTGATCGAGGTATCGAACGGTTCGCTGTCGCGCATGATCACGTAGGCACCGGTGTAGAACACCGGGTCGGTCAACAGCAGGATTTTCGAGCGCATGGGGTTCCAGGCGAAGTTGCCGCCGAACCAGTCGGCACGCCCGGACCGCACGGCTTCGACCACCGCCGGGAAGCCCATGGTCAGTACGTCGAGCTTGAGTTCGAGGCGGTCGGCAATCAGCTTGAGCAACTCCAGATCGGTACCGACCGGGACGCCTTCGCGCAGCGCGCCCAGGGGCATGTCGCCCAGGCAGGCCGCTGTCAGGTAACCGGGACGTACGGTCTTGATCGGTTTGTCGGCAGCGAACGCGAACGACATCGGGCCCGTGGCACTGGCAGCCATTGCCGCCAGTGAACCGTAGCCTGCGGCCTTGAGCACTGCGCGCCGGGAAACACCCTGGGTATTGAACTTGAAGTCGGACATACATCACCTATAGGCAAATTATTGTTGTGACCGGTACAAGCCTTGCTACTCAACCGCCGTCCGTGGCGCGATGCTTCCCGTGATTTATGACCGTGTCGGCAGACCCGCGAGGATGTCGATGGCATTGACGTGGGGGGTGGCGGCGGTTTGCCGTTGGCGCCTGAGGACCAGGTAAGCGACAGACACCACGGCGAGGCTGACGAGGCTCGCCAGGAACTGTGTACGCAAGGATTCCTGGAACGCCATCGCCACCAAAACACCCGCAATCACTGCCACCACAGCATAGGACAGCCATGGGAACAGCCACATCCTGAGGGTCAGCCGCGCCGGCGCGGTGGCTTCGACCTGGCGGCGTACCCTGATCTGCGCCAGCGCCACCGCCAGGTACACGAACAGCATCACCGCACCGGAAGCGTTGACCAGGAACAGGAACACGCCCTGCGGAGAAATGATCGCCGCCATGATGGCGATGTAGCCGATCACACTGCTGAGCAGTACAGCGGCCCTGGGCACTTTGCGCCCGGTCAGCACCGACAGTTTTGCCGGGGCGTCACCGCGCTGGCTGAGGCCGAACAGAATCCGCGAAGACACGTACAGCCCGGAGTTCAGCGCCGACAGCACCGCAACCAGCACCACCGCCTGCATGATCATCGCCGCCCCTGGAATGCGCATGACCTCCAGCGCCGCCACGAACGGCGAATGACCGGCGACGATCTGGCCCCAGGGCACCACACAGACAATCAGGAAGATCGAACCGACATAAAAGGTGATGACACGGAAGATCACCGAACGGGTCATGTTCGCGACGTTCTTCGACGGATCGTCGGACTCGGCGGCGGCAATCGTCGCAATCTCGGCGCCTCCGACAGCGAAGATCACCGTAGGCACGCCAGCCAGGATCGCACTCACGCCGTAAGGCATGAAGCCGCGGTCATTCACCAGATTGCCCAGCAGCGCGCTGGTGCTCGGTGCGAACCCGAACAGGTAGGCGCCCACCACAAAGATGAAGACGATGATCGCGAAAACCTTCAATGAGGCGAACCAGTACTCGAACTCGCCATAGGACTTCACCGAGAGGCAGTTGATGGCGGTCATGATCGCCAGCAGGCTTAGCCCGATCATCCAGGCCGGCAGCGGTATCCACTGTTCAAGGATATTGGCGCCGACCACCGCTTCCACCGCCACCACGATCACCCAGAAGTACCAGTACAACCAGCCGCTGGTGAACCCGACCCAATTACCCAGGCCGATACGTGCGTATTCGGTAAAGGAGCCGACGCCGGGCAGCGCCACGGCCATTTCACCGAGCATGCGCATCACCAGCATCACCACGATGCCGGCAGCGAGATAACTGAGAAAGGCGGCGGGCCCGATTGCCTGGATCGTAGCGCTGCTGCCGACAAACAGGCCGGCACCAATGATGCCGCCCAGGGAGATCATGGTGATATGGCGTTGACGCAGTGCCCCGCTGAGGCGTTGCTGGCCGGGTGTTGTCTTGCTTGGCTGGGCGTTGCTCATCGGAGGACCTCCGCTGCGGTGGATAGGGTCGATCGACCGGATAAATTCATCGAAGACTTTGCGCGAGGGGGACAACTCACCGGATACTCTGTGCCGCCCACTCTCGGGGGCAAGAGGCTTTGGTGTCGGGTAGCCAGGCCTGAGCCCGGCTGGAAAGTTTTATGAGTCATGTGCTTACCCGTTTGGGCTGGTCATCGCCAGCCATTTTCTTATTGTGTTGCATGACAAGCATTACAACTCACACACTAATCACGGTTTTTTAGCTTGTCAATGGGCTTTGTATCGGATAAAAAGCAATACAAATTCGCTTATTGTCTGGCTCAGAGCATGACAAGCAGGGATAAAGCACCATGAGTCAATTCGAACAACTGCTGGACGAACTCAAAGCCAGCGCGGCGTTGCAACGCGACAAGGCAGAAACCCTTTATGCCCAGCTGGCCGAATCGCTGGCCGAAGCGATCGGCAACGGCAAGCTCAAACCGGGCGAACGCCTGCCACCCCATCGCGATTTCGCCAGCGCACTGGGGGTGAACATCACCACGGTCACCAAAGCCATGGCCGTGCTGCAGCAAAAAGGCCTGGTGGAAAGCCGCCCGGGACGCGGAACGCAAGTTGCACAGCCGCGGCATCCGGCGGCGCAGTTTCAGTCGGCCCCCAGCAATGACCCGGGCACCGTCGACCTGAGCGTCAATCGCCCCGCCACCCATGGCTTCAATCGGGTGTTGGCGCAGCTGTTGCCGCGCCTTGCCAGCGATCCGCGTTTTGCCGACATGAAGGACTATCACCCGTCCGAAGGTCCGCTGTGGGCCCGTGAAGCGGCGGCGCAATGGCTGCGCCACACCGGCGTCGAGGCCCAGGCCTCGCAGATGCTGATTTGCGAAGGCGCCCAGCACGGGATCGCCAGCACCTTGCGCAGCCTGACCAACAGCGGCGATACCGTGCTGGCCGACAGCGTGACGTATCAAGGCATCAATGCCTTGTGCCGTTCGCTGGGGCTGATTCTGGTGGGGGTCGACGCCGATGAACGCGGCATGTCCCCCGAAGCCCTGCGCCTGGCCTGTGTCGAACATCAGCCACGCCTGTTGTTTCTGGTGCCGTCGATCCATAACCCGACCGCCATCACCCTCGATGCCGAGCGCCGCAAAGAACTGGCGACAGTCATTCGGGAAACCAGCCTGCTGGTCATCGAAGACGATGTCTATCGTCCCCTGCTGGACAAGTCGCCGGCGCCTTTCGCCGCGCTGCTGCCGGAACGCACGATCTATATCTCGGCCCTGTCCAAATGCATCGCGCCGGGGCTGCGCATGGGGTTTGTCATGGCGCCGCAACCCCTGGTGCAGGACATCGCCGCCATGCAGCGCATCGACTGCTGGAGTACGTCACCCCTGACGGCGCTGATCGCCGCCCGGTTGATCGAGGACGGTCATGCCGAGCAATTGGTGGCGGAACAGCGCGAAGAACTGCGCATTCGCCAGGCGCTGCTGGCCACGCACCTTGAAGGCCTGGAGTTCCAGCACAGCGCCACCGGCACCCACGCCTGGCTGGTACTGCCGGAGCCCTGGACCGGCTCGCGTTTCGCCCGCCTGTGTCAGGACCGCGGTGTGGTGCTGCTGGCTGGCGGCGCCTTCACCTTGCGTCCGGAACTCTCGCCGCAAGCGGTACGCATCAATATCTCCGCGGCCCTGTCACGGGAACAGTTGATCAAAGCCCTGACCATCATCAGCCAGTTGGCACGTCAGGGTCACCTCCACATGCACAACCGGATCTGAGGACATGACACAGCCCGTTCATTGCGAAATTGCCGTTATCGGTGCCGGCGTTGTCGGCGTTGCCACCGCACTCTGGCTGCGCCGCCAGGGTTACCAGGTCGTGTTGCTGGAGCGCGATGCGATTGCCGGCGGCGCGTCCTATGGCAATGCCGGCACCCTGGCACCCTACGGCGTGATGCCGATTGCCCAGCCGTCGCTGCTGAAGGCAATTCCGTCACTGCTGTTTTCCAGGGAGTCGCCCTTCGTCATCAACTGGGCACGCCTGCCAAGGTTGATGCCCTGGCTGCTGCGGTTTCTCAATGAATGTCGCGCTTCGCGCTGCGAGGCCAACACCCAGGCCCTGAGCAGGATTCTCCAGCACACCTACAGCGGCTATGCGCCGCTGCTGGCCGACGCTCCGCTGGCCGACCGGCATTTGCGTCACAACGGTTGCATCTATGCCTACGGCACCGAGCAAGGTCTGGCCGGTGCGCGACCGGCGATCGAACTGCGCCGCGCCCTGGGCATTGCCCAGCAAGTGCTGAACGCGGCGGATGTCGAACAACTGGAGCCTGCGCTGGCAGGCAAGGCGGTCGGCGGCATTCTGTTTCCCGAGTCGTCGCACATGGATGACCCGCGCGCCTTCATCGAAGCGCTGGCCGCGCCACTGGTCGCCGAAGGCGCAGTGCATCAGGCGACGATCACCACCGTGCAGCGCAAGAGTGACGGCCTGTACCTGGGCAGCGCCGAAGGGAAAAGCTGGCGCGCCGATCGCGTCGTGCTGTGTGGCGGCGCCTGGTCCGCGGCACTGGCGCGTCAGGTGGGAGATCACATTCCACTGGACACCGAACGCGGCTACCACATCGAATTCGATCTGCAGGACACCCTGCTCAACCGCCCCTGCTGCCCGGTGGAAAGTGCGTTCTACATGACGCCCATGGCGGGACGCCTGAGGGTCGCGGGCACGGTGGAACTTGGCTCGATCAATGACCCGGCCAATCCGCAGCGCTTCGACTACCTGGAGCGCCACGTACGCCGGGTCATGGGCCTGACCCAGCCGGTCGCGCGCAAGTGGCTCGGGTTCCGCCCTTCCCTGCCTGACTCGTTGCCGGTCATTGGACCGTCACCCAACGAACCGCGATTGATCTATGCCTTCGGTCATCAGCATCTGGGCCTGACCCTGGCCGGCGCGACGGGCCAGTTGGTGGCTGACTGTATCGCCGGCAAGGCGCCCCAATGGCTGGACAGCTTTTCCGTGCAACGCTTCTGAGCAATGCCTTCCAAAGGAGTGCAATTGATGCAAACAATCGAACGCAAGCAGACCAACCAGCGCATGAGCCAGATCGTCATCCACGGCAATACGGTGTACCTGGCCGGGCAAGTGGGGGAAGCGCGTCACGACATCACCGGTCAGACTCGCGATGCCCTTGCACGGGTGGATGACTTGCTGGCACAGGCCGGTTCGTCACGGGAGCAGATGTTGCAAGTGACCATCTGGCTCGCTGACATGGCGGATTTCGCCGCCATGAATGCCGTTTGGGATGCGTGGGTACCGGCGGGCCATGCCCCCGCCCGCGCCTGTGGCGAGGCGAAACTGGCAGACCCGGCGCTGCGGGTAGAAATCATCGTCTGCGCCAACCGGGGCTGAGTCGGGACGGCTTCATTCAACCCCTTTGCGCACTGCCCGCCTGACCTCGGCCTGTATGGCATAGGCCGGAGCCTCCACGGCATTGAAGTCATGGGTATAGCGCTGGGCAAATTCCTGCACACCCCATTCCTGATATTGCTGCACATGTTTGAGTTCGTGAGCCCAGAGCGCGACGTCCTGTTCTGCGGCTTGGGGGTCGCGGAAGAGGATGATGTCGATCAGCGTCACGGCACCGACATCGGGGTTCTGCAGCATGGCAGTGGCGGCACTGAACTGGCCGTTGTCGCTGATTTTGTAGCGCGCGGCATCGAGGACGCCGGAATCGTACCAGGGCAGCAGTTGCTCACGGATGTGCGCAGGGATGGGTTGGGTGCCGGCGATGGCCGCTTCATCGCGGGCCTGGGTCAGCCACAGCGCCAGGGCGGGCGTCGCGATCTGGTAAACGTCTTCGGGCACCACGTCCGGCAGGCAGATGCAGCCGTCCAGGCACACCTGTCTCTCGCCAGCCGGGCAGTCGCTGGTCTGGGCCGGCACTTCAAGTGCCAGGCAAAGCACAAACAGCGCCACCAGGGGCTTGATGATGGGCGGCATTCGGCACTCCGGGCAGCGGACAGTGGTGAACCGTTTCCGGGTCAGGTATTGACCTGGAGTTCATGCAGAAGAAAACCCAATGATTCCGGGGCTGCGCAATGACTTCTTTCAGAGCGTTGTTCATCCCATGGCATCGCGTCATCGGTACAGAAATCGCCAATGCATTCCATGCTCAGCTCGGCGTCGAGCAGTCCGAGCGGAATCCAGAAATAAGGTGTTTCGCGAAGAACATTCGGCACGGTCGAGCCACATCGCGAGCAAAAGTCATTTCTGTACCCGCTGGATTTGCGCCAACCGGTGATCGCCTCTTGCCCTTCTTCCCATCGAAAGTCGCGAGCATTGACCAGTGTGGCGAGATTATGGCCGACCCCGGTTTGCTTGCGGCACAGCGTGCAATGGCAGCGATAGAAAAATCGTGGTTCTACCGCCAGGGAAAAGCGTACCGCCCCGCAAAGACATTGCCCTGATGCCATGAGTCCCTCCCTTGAAAAATGTTCATCCGTATTGGTTTGCGCCATGATATCCGCTTGATCCCTGGCGGCCGAGCAGTTCACTCGCCAACAGCGCTTTCAATGCCATCGGCCTGGCAAAGTGATAACCCTGGGCCTGCCCTGCCCCCATTTCACGCAGCAGCTTCAGTGTCGCCTCATCCTCGACGCCTTCGGCCACCACACTCAGGTCGAGCGACTCGGCCATCCGCACAATCGCCCGGACAATCGCGCGACTGCGGGAACTGCTGGTCAGTTCGAGGATGAACGACTTGTCGATTTTCAAACCGCTGAAACGGTACTGATGCACATAGCTCAGGGAAGAAAACCCTGCGCCGAAGTCATCGAGCACCACCGACATGCCGTTGTCGGCCAGTTTCTGCATGGTCTGTCGGGCAATCGCCGGCTCGGCGACCAGCGCCCCTTCGGTCAGTTCCAGGCAGATCCGCGACGGCGATACCTGGTGCTGCGCCAGCAGTTCCAGTACCTCACTGGCGAAGTCGGGACGCGTCATGCTGTAGCTGGAACAGTTGACGTGCACCGCAGGCCAATTGGCGTGCTCGGGCTGCGCGAGGATCGCGGCAATGCTGGTCAGCATGTACAGGTCCAGTCGACCGATCAGGCGCAAGCCTTCGACATCCGGCAGGAACTCGCCCGGCGCGATCACCCGGCCGCCCGGCTGATGCCAACGGATCAGCGCTTCCAGGGCCAGCAGCTCGCCGGTTTCGACGCTGACGATCGGCTGGAAATACGGCAGCAGTTCGTCAGTACGCTTGAGCGCGTTGCGCAAGGCCCCTTCCCGCTCGACCTGGTCCGAGACTTCACGGCGCACTTCCTGGTTGAACACCGCGTAGCTGTCGCGCCCGGCACTCTTGACCCGGTACATCGCTGCATCGGCATCGCGCAGCAAGTCGGCGGGCTCGTGATGGAACTGACTGTCGGCGCTGACGATACCGATGCTGCAAGACGAAAAAACCTCGTAGCCGTTGATGAAAAAAGGCAGGTCGAATGCCACCAGGATCCGTTCGGCAATTTCGATCATCACGTCCAGCGGGGCCTCGGGCGCCAGTACCGAAAACTCATCGCCCCCCAGGCGTGCCAGCATGTCGGTCTCGCGCAGACAACCGCGCAAACGCTGGGCCGCCTGCATCAACAGCAGGTCGCCAAAGTGGTGGCCGAGGCTGTCGTTGACCATCTTGAAGCGGTCCAGATCGATGAACATCACCGCCAGGTGCCCGCCTTCGCGGCCGAACCGCGACCAGGCCAGGTTGAGGCGCTGTTGCAGGTAGGTGCGATTCGGCAGCCCGGTCAGCGCATCGTGGGCGTTTTCGTGCTGCAACTTGGCGTTGGCGTGATCGAGTTCGCGGGTGCGGCT
The DNA here is from genome assembly GCF_059424105.1 of Pseudomonas sp. GW456-E7. NCBI lineage: Bacteria > Pseudomonadati > Pseudomonadota > Gammaproteobacteria > Pseudomonadales > Pseudomonadaceae > Pseudomonas > Pseudomonas sp. GW456-E7. Next base: position 59,253 of record NZ_JBWKZB010000014.1, read on the forward strand.
CTGCACCCGGGCTTCCAGCTGGAGGTTGGCGGCATGGATCGCTTCAGCGGCCGTGCGTCGCGACAGCGCCGTGTCGATGTGCCGCGATACGAACGTCAGCAGTTCCTGGTCACGCTGGGTATAGCGCACCTGTGAGGTATAGCTTTGCACCGCCAGCACGCCACGCACCGCGTCGTCTTCGAACAAGGGAATGCCCAGCCAGGAGTAAGAGCGTACAGACTCATGGGCAAGTTCGATTTCACCCTGCGCGGACAAGCGTTCGGCCTCGGCGACGTCAATCAGGCAAGGTCGGCGCTGACGGATCACATATTCGGTCAGGCCCCTGCGCCCTCGCCGTGCCGGCGGGCAGGTCGTCTGCCGCTCATCCACGTAATAGGGAAAGGTCACTTCGCCGGTGGCGTCGTCGAACAGTGCAATATAGAAGTTCTGCGCGAACAGCAGATCACCGACGATGCCATGCAGGGTCTTGAACAACTCGGCCATGTCACCGGGCTGGCTGGACAGTTCGGCAATCTGGAACAGCGCGCTCTGCAGATGTTCGGCGCGTTCCCGTTCTGCCACTTCCTGGCGCAATGCATCGTTGAGTGCGGACAGTTCCAGGGTGCGACGCATCACCGTTTCTTCCAGGTCCTCCCGGTGCAGGATCCGGTCCAGCGCCATGGCCACGTGACGGGCGACCACCAGAAACAACGCGCGGTCTTCAGCGCTATAGACACGCGAAACGTCGTAGACCTGCATCGCCAGCATGCCAAACACGTCGTCCGAGGCATTTTTCAACGGTGCGCCCATCCAGAACTCGGGACGATCACCCACGCAGTGGAAACGGTTTTGTGCCTGGGCCGCGAGAATGCCGGCGGCGTCGATCAGCAATGGCTGGCCAGTGGTCAACACCTGCCCGGTCAACGACAGGCGCGAAGGGTCAAGGTATTCATAGTTTTCCGATTCCAGGGCATCGACGTCGATGATGTCGACGTAATACGGGTAATCGATCTTGCCAGTGTGCGGGTTATACAGCGCGAGATAGAAGTTCTCGGCGTCGATCAGGCTGGCCAGCAGCCGGTGAACCCCCACCAGGAACACTGAACGGTCACGGGTCGAACTGGCCAGATAGGTAATTTCATACAGCACACGCTGGGTGATCTGCGCACGGGCCAGGGTATTGGTCTGTAGCTCGATGCCCAGGCGCCGGGCAAAGTCCGCAAACGCGGGTTCAGCAGCTTCATTGATGGGTGCGAGCAGCCAACCCAGCTCACTTTCGCCTCTGCCGGTCGGCCAACGATGCAGGTTCGACGTCAGGCAAAAAGCTTCAAACGCCTCATTGGCAATGCTCGAAGGCCATTGCGCCCGCGGGTCGCCTTGCCCGACCCAATGCATTTGTTCGCCGGCGCGGTAGAACACCCAGCCAGTGCTGTGGGCCCAGTTGCGCGCTGAGTCCAGCACCTGTTCGATCGAGTCGTCGTTGCCAGCGTAAGCCATGCCGACAGTATCCGGATTCACGGTTGGTTGGAGTGCGGCCACTTCGCAATGGCTCGAATGCCGCCGGGAGTCGGTCAATGTACGAAAACTCATCAGGGCTCCCTTAGCCAAAAACCGCCGACACTCACTGACTGATTGCTAGCAATATGCCATCTATCATCTTATTTATAGCTTATAGCGTTTTTTTCAATGATTTGTTCACTTTAGTGCCAGGTATGAGACGGGCTGCAAATTATTCGCTGCGTATTGCCCGGGCCAGCGTCTCTACGGTGATGCGTTCCATCAACCGGCCCAGACAAAGAAACGCCACTCTAGCGAGTGGCGTTTCTGTAGTGCTGTCTATGGAGGGGACCATTGATCAGGCAATGTTGGCCTGAGGTGGCGCATCAACAAAAAACTGTCGATACCACTTTCTCAGTTCGAACAGCTGACCGTCCGCCTGGCACAACAGCGGCGACTCGCGATACACCTTGTTCTCCCAGATTTCGACATCCTCGTAGAACGCCTTATGGGCAAACCCGGCGTACTCCTCGGCAATGGCGTCAATATCCGCAATCGAACGATCATGACGCAGCTTCAATCCGTAGCAAAGGTCCAGACTCTCGTGATCGACCGGCGTATGGAAGTTGACCTGGCGGCTTTCGTGGGTACCCTGCATTTCAACGTGCATGACGCCGGGTCCGAAGTAGGTGGCCACCGTCTCCAGTTGACTGCCCAGTGTGGGGTGCTGGCCAATCAAGGAAATCTGCCGTGCGATGTGCCTGTCGTATTCAACGGTGATCTTGTCGATGGGCGACTGGTGAACGATGGCGAAGTGCGGGGTATCCACCAGGTTTTCGATGATCTCCTTACCCTGGGTCTTGATCCTCCAGCGCTTGAAGTACCAACGCGTCCAGCCCTCCTCCCCGCTCATTTCGGCTGACCGCGGAACCTCCCATTCGGGCTCGCCACCTTCAGGGTCGAACCAGAGATGAATCATCTGGTTGAGTTCGCGTACGGGGTGCCATTTCAGGGCGCCTTCCTTCGCCTTGGGTGGAATACGCTCCGAGTACGGGATGGCGGTGCACTTTCCCTCCTGATCGAACTGCCATCCGTGGAAGGGGCAGCGAATGGTATTTCCTACGCAACTGCCGCCGCCAAGGTGGGCGCCGAGGTGCGGGCAATGCGCATCGAGTATCGCCACTTCCTGGTTTTCACCCCGAAAAGCCACGTAATCCCGATTGAAGTACTTGAACGATTTTATTTCCCCTGCGGCCAGCTCACTTGAAAAGAGCACACCAAACCATCCCTTGGGGAATCGTTCAGAAAAAAAGTCTTTTTTCACGGTTGTATCTCCAGGCTTTTATTGTTTTTTGCGCGCCACCCTATGCCTCGGAACCAGACAACAACCCCTCCCTTTGGCTGACTGCCTGGCCGTCGAGCCCGACACCATGAACATCCAGAAGCCATTGCGCCGTATCCTCTCTTTCGCGAGAAACAAATACTCTTTTCTCGATGGACTTAAGGGGCACTTGCTCACGGTCCAGATAAAACTGGTCATACCATTCGCGCAACTGATATACCGGCCCGTCCCCGCCACAGAGAATTGGATTGTCCACGCGCTTTTTGTTATCCCAGATACGCAGATCCTGAAAGAAAGTTTCCTGCCCGTTGGCAATGTATTCAGCGATGAGCTTTTGATTCTCGGAAAAAGACAAGCACTCCAGCGCCCGCACTTTCATCCCGAAGTGCATCATGAAGCGATCATGATTAATCGGAACGTTACCAATCATCATGATGCATTCGAGCTTATAGCCCCACATTTCGGCTTCCATGTCCGCTATTACATAGGACGGCCCATAATAATAGGCAATACTGCGTAGCGAATCGCCCGTACCAATCAACTGATTTCCGCCTGTCAGCATCTGGCAGTATGTATGTCCTTGCGAAACATTAAGGTAACTACTGACGGGTGAGCCGTGGACCGGTTCAAAGTGATACACGTCGGCAAGGTTATCGATCAGTTCCCGGCAGTTGGTATTCGCCGGCTTGCTGATAACGGCCCAATCCGACCAGCCATCTTCAGTACAACATCTGTGAGCCGGTATTTTCTGTTCAGCAATCGGTCCCTGACCTTCGTGATCGTGCCAGATAAACAGAAGTTCGTTTTCGACCATGCTTTCCCACTGCCGGATCCGTGCTTTAGGCGGGATTTTTTCGCAGTAAGGAATCTTTTCGCAGTAACCGCCATCGCCCCACTGCCATGAGTGAAAGGGGCATTCCAGGGTATTTCCCTTGACGGTTCCGTTTGCCAGGTTCGCTCCCATATGCGGGCAGTAAGCGTCGAAAACCCGAATCTGTCCGTCCTCACCCCGGAACGCCACCAGTTCTGTGCCAAAGGCCTCAAGAGAAGTTATTTCGCCCCGCTTGATATTTCTTTCAAGTCCAAAGCAATGCCAGCCACGTGCATAGCGATCAGGCAACTTCGAGATTATCCGTGCAAAATCAACCATCTTCCTTCCTCTATGAAGTTCACTTCCAGGGCCAACTGCCATACAGATGAATGTGAAGAAAACTAGTAGTGCAAGAACGCTGTGTAAAGGTTCAAATTTGCACGCAACAGTGCATTCTCGCACGCTGCAATCAAGTTGCTTTAATGCAGGCGTACACCGCAGGCGCCATGAGGCTACTTTGAGTTCCGGGGTTTACCGGATGGTTGATCGCTGCACCCATACGTGCTTTTATGCACAGCCTCGCCCCCGTCAACCAGATACTGATCAAGCGCAAGTAAAACCCGTGTTTGAGGGGAAAGATCGGAAGCACTATTAGAACAAAAAGGAACATCGAGAATGCTGGACTGGGACGATCTACGTTATTTCCTCGCGGCCGTTGAAGCGGGCTCTTATTTGGGCGGTGCAAAAGCGTTGGGGGTTAATCGAACAACTGTAGGCCGTCGTGTCGAAGCACTGGAAAAACGCATCGGCAGTCCACTCTTCAAACAATCGGCGTCCGGATATCATCCAACTGAAGTAGGCGTCAAAGTCTTGAAGTGTGCTAAGCAACTCGAAAAGCATGTCGCGCAGTTGTCAACCACACTCGTCAAGCAACAAGGCGCACTGGAGGGGCATGTTCGCGTTGCCGTCGCAGCGGAACTGGGCAGCGACCTGCTCCCCGACATCATGCGTTTTCAACAGACCCATGCCGAAGTGACCGTTGAGGTCTCAAGCGTACGTGACCCGGGAATCGCTCTGACCCAACGCAAAGCCGACATCGCCCTGGGCGTTTTGAGGGCAAGGCCTGAGTATTTGACAGGGCTTTGCCTGGGTAGATTGTCACTCGCGGTTTATGGCGCCGCGAGCCCCCCTCGTCCCCGTGTGGACCCGGAGCGCTCTACCTGGGTTGGGTGGTCTGAAGACATGAACGGCTGCATGCTGGCAAGCTGGATGACCCGTCATCTCAAGGAAGACGCCCGGACCGGTAGCTGGGTAGACTCCTGGGCCGCGCTCAAGGCGGCCACTCAAGCGGGTCAAAATGTTGCGCTGATGTGGCAAGCCTTTGCCGAGTCCGACCCCGGGCTTGTTCAGCTTCCGGGGTTCATGACGGGGACAGGGCAAGGATCGGATCTCTGGCTTCTTTCACTCGAAGCGATTCCGCTGGATGCCTGCAAGAAAGAAATGTTCGATTTTCTGTTCTCCAGCCTCAGGCACAAGCTGCGCGGTGGGCCAGGTTTCACAGCAGCTCCCCACTAGCCCCTGCATTTCAATGCGACCTGTCAGTCGTCATTGTCATCGCGATCACGGTAGCGACGGTGATCGCGATCATAGTCGCTTCGATCATAGCCACGACGATCATAGTCACGGTCATAACCTCGATCATCGTTCCCTCTCCAGTCGTCACCACGTCGATGATCATGATCGTGATATCGCCCGTACCGTTCTCCGTCATCCCAATGCGGGCCGCAGCCTCCCAACAACACGGCGCTGGAAATGGCCAAGATCAAGATTGCTGCGCGATTCATGAAAACGTCCTGAATGTCGGGATTATGCAAGGGTCATGGCTGCTCGAGACTTTCATCCGGAGCCATGGCTATGACCACTCGGTAACTCAATGATTCCGTTGGGAAATACAAACAAGTGACGGTCACTCCCAGCGATCACGCCATCGAATGCCCGCCGGGACCAGCCGGGCCTGTCATCAATAGGCCTGTCATGAATAGCCAAGGGGCTGTCGTCGAATGAAAAGCGCCCCTGACACGAGGGTTATCTAATGGCAGTACTGAAAAGGTCTCTGGCGACGAGTCGACGTAAGCGACATTGCGCCTGAGTCACGAGTTGCCTGGAACACCAGGCAGGAGAACAACAATATGAAATTCGTGAAAACTCTTCTGGCTGCCGTCCCCCTCATGGCGCTGGCCATCGATGCCCACGCCTATGTATCGAGCCAGGAAGCCGCCCGACTGGGCAGCAGCCTGACGTGGGTGGGCGCCGAAAAGGCCGGTAATGCCGATGGCTCCATTCCGCCCTACAACGGTGGCCTGACCACTGCCCCGCCCGGCTTCAAGACCGGCGACAGCATGCGCCCGGACCCCTTTGCGGGCGAAAAACCGCTGCTGGTGATCAATGGCAAGAACGTCGATTCGTACAAAGGCATGCTCACCGCCACCACCGTGGCATTGGCCAAGCGCTACCCCGGCTTTCGCATCGACGTGTACCCGACCCACCGCACGGCATCGCTGCCCCAGGCGGTACTGGACAACAGCCGCAGGAATGCCACCAATGCCAAGTCCCTCAACGGCGGGATCGCCATCGACAATGTGCTGCCCGGGGTGCCGTTCCCGATCCCGCAATCGGGCGCCGAGGCGATGTGGAACTTCCTGCTGCGCTACCAGGGCGTCAACATCCACTCCAAGTACGACTCTTGGACGGTCGACACAGCTGGCGTACCGAGCCTGGCAGTCACCGGCGAGGCATTCGTCTCCTTCCCGATCTACGAGAACATGTCCAAGCCGTTCAACAGCTCGGACATTTATTATCAGTTGAAACTGTCCTATACCGGGCCTGCGCGCCGAGCCGGCGAGTCGATCATGCTCAAGAACGCCACCAATCCAACGGAGTTTCCTGGCCGCGCCTGGCAATACATGCCGGCCCAGCGCCGGGTCAAACAGATTTCGATCCTGGCCTACGACACACCCAACCCCGGTACAGCCCGTGCGCTCGAGCTGTATGACTGGACGCTGGTCGGCAAGCAGGAAATGATCGTGCCCTACAACACCTACAAGCTCACCTACGCTCGCAACGCCAAATCCCTGACCACCCCCGATTTCATTGCCCCGGATTTCGTTCGCTGGGAAAAGCACCGGGTCTACGTCGTGGAGGGCAACCTCAAGCCAGGTGCAAAGCACATCTACCAGAAGCGCCGCTTTTACCTGGATGAAGACACCTGGGCCGCGGTGGCCTCCGACCAGTACGACACCCGTGGCCAGCTGTATCGTGGTTCCTTCGCATTCTTCAGCCAGAGCTATGACCAGCAAGTCCCGGATGCCACGCCCTTCATGACGTACGACCTGTCGAAAGGCACCTATAACATCAATGGCGTGGTGGGCCCTCATGGCGGCATCCGCTACATCGAGCCGCTATCGACGGCGCAGTGGGTGCCGGAGTCCATGGCGGGCGCCGGTATTCGCTGAGTTCGTGGTGGCAGAGCCCCCTGATTGGCAAAAGGGGGCGTGAGCTGCGCGGATCAGCTCTCGCTGGCAACAACCGGGTCTTGAGCCGCTTCGGCAGCCAGCTTCAATCGGTCAGCCTTGCTGATGTACTTATCCTTGCTTTTCGGTGCCAGTTTGGCACTCGCCTTTTTGGCGTTAGCCTTTAACAACTGATTTATTTTCTTGCGACGATTCATGCTGTTCTGCTCAACCGGTATTTCTTGAATGATATCAGCTTAAACATTCAGGCCGGGCTGCCATATCCCCCATAACTGGGGTCCTTCACCCACCCTTCCGGGTAATCACCACCATATTGGAGGAATATCCCCCGCTTCTGCTGCCGATCACCCAGTCAACAACCCATTCATTTACCTGGATTTTTTCTTTGCCCGGGTGATGGCTCATTAGTTGCACTCCCCCACTTGTGCCCACAACAGCGGTCGTCCCGGACATGGAGACGACGGGACATCAGCCGAGGGGTAAACAAAATGAAAAGCGCGACACCACCATGCAATACCTTCGACCGGCTGCGCAGATCAAGCCTGCCTTGTGCGATGCTCCTTTCCCTGGCCACGGCAGACGCCGCGCCACTGGATGATTTCGGCCCGCCACCACCGACGGACCCCTCGGCGTTTACCAATCCGCCGGCCGATCCCCAGGCCGCGCTGGATGCCATAGAGGCCATGCCACCCACCAACACGGGCGCCTTCGCCCTGCCCAATGGCGTGTATGGTACCCGCACCACGCCGACGACCGACAACGTGCTGCCGCCAGCGCTGCAGACATCATTCAAGATCCCCACCAACGGCAAGCCCAGCCCGTTGTTCGGGGCGCAGCCGTACACTCAGCAACTGCTGTTGTTCGAAGAATTCGGCACGGAAAAACTCGACCCCACACTGCCAGCACCGCCCCTGACCTTCCCGCCTCCGACCGTCGGCCCGGCGCCCGTGCAGGACCCGAACAGCATCGCCCGCAGCGGCCCCTCGGCCGCGGCGCTCGAAGCCTTCATGCGCCAGCCCGGGCTGTACCCGTTTCCGTCGCAGTATTCCAACGTGCTGGACCGTAACCCGTGGAAAGCGCAGGTAGAAGCCTTCCTCAACCGCCATCCGGTCGGCTCGCCGGCCGAGGGGCGTCCGCCAGGAAAAGGCTGGTCGCATCAGCGCTGGAACGAGTTCTACCCACAGGTCGCCTTCAAGACCGCCCAAGCAGGCGCCAAGCTCAACGGCGGCATGCGCGACCGTCGCCAGCTGCACAACTACGCCGTCGGTGAGTTCGGGCCGGGCGGGCTCTACAACCAGACCTCGGACAACCCGATCATTGCGGGCACCACCAAAGGCATCGATACCCGTTTCCACCCCAACATGCCGATCCAGAACCACAAGGCGCTCTGGACCTTCGACGGCACCTTCCCGCCAAAACTGCTGATGGTGCGCTACGGCCAGCCGGTGCTGATGCGCCACTACAACGCCCTGCCGATCGACCCGGCGGCCAACATGGGTTTTGGCTTGCACACCCTCAGCACCCACGAACACAACGGCCACTCCCCGGCCGAAAGCGACGGCTATGCCAATGCGTTTTTCTTTCCGGGGCAGTACTACGACTATCGCTGGCCGATTCAGTTGGCCGGCTATGACAGCATCAATACCACTGCGCAGGATTCGCGCGCAGCGTTCCCCTGCGCCCCGGGTGAAACCCTGTACGTCAACGATGCCACGCCGGGCCTGAAGACCTGCAACAACGGCACCATCAAGATCCGTGGCGACTGGCGCGAAACCATGAGCACCCACTGGTTCCACGACCACATGCTCGATTTCACCGCGCAAAACGTCTACAAGGGCAGCGCGTCGATGATGAACTACTACAGCGCCATGGACCGCGGCAACGAAGCGCTGCAGGACGGTGTCAACCTGCGCCTGCCCAGCGGTTCGGCATTGCCCTGGGGCAACCGTGACTACGACGTCAACCTGATGGTGGCCGACAAGGCCTGGGATGCCAATGGCCAGTTGTGGTTCAACCCGTTCAACACCGATGGCTTCCTCGGCGATCAGATCCTGGTCAACTGGCAGTACCAGCCGCGCCTGAACGTGCGTGCGCGCAGCTATCGTTTCCGCATCCTCAATGGCTCGGTGTCGCGCTTCTTCAGGATCGCGCTGGTGCGTGAAGTCGCCGGCACCGGGGGTGAATTCCCCGGCCCGGCAGGTTCGGGCCTGTCCTATACCCGCGTGCCCTTCCACATGATCGCCAACGACGGCAACCTGATGGAACACGCCGTGCCGTTCGACGGCAGCATGGACCTGGACGCCGACGGCGATGTGCAGGACCACAACGCGATACTGCCCACCCAGGGCATTGCCGAGCGTTTCGACATCATCGTCAACTTCTCGAAGTACGGGATCAAGACCGGCGACAAGCTGTACTTCGTCAACCTGATGGAGCACCACGACGGCAAGGGTCCGGAGAATATTGCGCTGAGCCTGGCCGATGTGCTGTCCGGCAAGTACAAAGCGGTGCTCAAGCTGGGCAGCAAGGGGTTGGAATGGGACTTGGGTGACCCGGCGGTGGGCAAGTTCATGCAGATGGTGGTCCAGCCATATTCCGGCCAGGACGTGAGCATGAACCCCGCCGACTACGAACCCGCCAAGCCGGGCAAGCCGGTGGGTAAAAGCATGATCCCACTGACCCTTAACCGCGATGATCCGGTGGTGCAGGCCAAGCTCAAGGCTGCGCGCCATCGCGAGTTCATCTTCGGTCGCTCCGACGGCACCGACGAAGAACCCTGGACGATCAAGACCGATGGTGGTTTCGGCTACCAAATGGATCCTCGGATCGTCAGCGCCGCTCCGCAACTGGCCACCGGTCCGACCCCTGCCGGGTTCTCCGGCGATGGCACCCTGGAAGTGTGGAAAATCAGGAACGGCGGCAACGGCTGGAGCCACCCGGTGCACGTGCATTTCGAAGAGGGCATCGTCCTCAACCGCGACGGCAAGGCGCCGCCAGAATGGGAAAAATGGGCGCGCAAAGACGTCTATCTCATCGGTCAAGGCATCGACAGTTCGGTGGACGTTGACATTGCGATCCGCTTCCGCGAGTTCGCCGGGACCTACCTGGAGCACTGCCACAACACCCAGCACGAGGACACGTCCATGCTGATGCGTTGGGATGTCGAGCACCCCGGCCAGTTCCAGTTGATGCCAACGCCCCTGCCCGGCTGGGACGGCGTCACCTACGTCAATTCCGCCGCGCTGCCGACTTTCCGCACTGGCGATGAACGTGTCGAAGACCTCGCCAACCAGAAACCTGTCGCCAACCCCGACAGCGCCATCAGCAACACCGGCCAACCGGTGACCATTAACGTGCTGGCCAACGACACCGACCCTGACGGTAACGTGCCGCTTAAAGTGGTGGGCCTGGCACAACCGGACTCTGGCATGGGCTCGGTCAGCACCGATGGCCTGCGCGTGATCTACACGCCACCGGCCACGATCGCCGCGCCGTTCACCGCGAACTTTACCTATCAGGCCGCCGATGCCAAGGGGGCGGAATCGGCACCGGCGACGGTATCCGTAGCGGTCTCGGCAGGGGTCGTCGAGAACCTGATCGTCACCAGCGCCACCGTCACCGCCCGCAGCAGCGGCCGCTGGTATTGGGTGCTGTCGGGCACCACCTCGCGTGGCGCGGGCAATACCATCACGGCGACTGCCACGACCACAACCGGCACGGTGAACCTTGGCACCGCCACCTTGACCACTACGCCTACAGGCGCACGCTGGAATATAGCGGTGACAACCGTCGGCAGCGGCCCGTCGGCTGCCCCGACGGCGACCATCAAGTCGGCCTTCGGCAAAACCGTGACGGTGCCGGTCGTGAAGAACTGAGTTTCAACCTGGCTTTAGCGACGAGGGCCTCAAAGGACCTGAGGCCCGAATCGATCAGTTCGGTTGGTCCCGTTCAACTGTGTGGCGCGATGATCCTGAGCCATGGCCAGCGAGCCTGATAACTTCTGGCCTTCTGATCGAACAAGTCCGGCCTGGGATTGCATGGATTGATTCGAAGCAATCCGTGCTCTGTGTCGGCCAGGCCGTTGGGGGCATAGACCTCGCCGGTGGCGACATCCCAACCGATGCAGGTACCGGCAACCAGGTAGCGGTCGATCCCGTCTCGGGCCGACTGAAGCCTGGGATAATCCCCGCCGAACCGCTGGCTGTACCACAGGTGAACGCGAGCCTGATTCTTCACCTCAATGTTCACGTCGAGGTCGTTGAACAGCTGCCGGGCTGACTGGATGACCTCATTCTCTGCCTCCCAGGACAGATCGTCATCGAAGTAAAAGACGTCGTAATCCTTAACGCCCCATTCTGGCGGTCGCTGCGACTGATGATTCCAGACGGCCTGGAACAGGCAACCGGCCGTGAGCATGCATTGGTTCAAGCCAAGCTCGGGCAAGCGTGTGTAAATTTCTGCGTTGACCGGGTTGGTCATTGCGATCCTGACCAGGCTTTCGGCCGTCAATGTCATCTTCATCCCTTCCCTATCGATCTGATCCTGGCGACCGACAATACCCCCGGCGCTTTACAAGTTCACGAAAAACACGGCCCGTTCCCTTATCCGGCCAATCAGATGCCATTCAGCGTTATCTCGTCGGTACTGACTACGTGGATGACACTTTTGAAGTGAGCCGCCGCCGTGCCTGCCCCGATAATCGATAGCTTACTGACGAACTGTCGAGGTCAAGCATGACGAGCGCAAATACGGAACAAGTCAGCCCGGGAACACTGAGAAGAGTGATTGTCGCCGCCGGCATCGGCAATTTCGTCGAGTGGTTCGACTTCGCCGTCTATGGCTTTCTGGCCACCACCATCGCCCAGCAATTTTTCCCCAGCGGCGATGCCAGTGCCGCGCTGCTCAAGACCTTCGCCGTGTTCGCCGTGGCCTTCGCGTTTCGGCCCCTTGGCGGGATTTTCTTCGGCATGCTGGGGGACCGGATCGGCCGCAAGCGAACCCTGGCGATGACCATTCTGCTGATGGCAGGTGCGACGACCCTGATCGGTCTGCTGCCCACTTATGCGGCGATCGGGGTCACCGCGCCGATTCTGCTGTCGCTGATCCGCTGCGCCCAGGGCTTTTCCGCCGGGGGCGAATACGCAGGTGCCTGTGCCTACCTGATGGAGCATGCACCGAGTGACAAACGCGCCTGGTACGGCAGCTTCATCCCGGTGTCGACATTTTCTGCCTTCGCCGCGGCCGCCGTGGTGGCCTACGCGCTCGAGGCGTCATTGTCGGCCGAAGCCATGGGCAGTTGGGGCTGGCGCTTGCCGTTCCTGATCGCTGCGCCGCTGGGCCTGGTAGGGCTTTACTTGCGCTGGAAGCTCGACGAGACGCCGGCATTCCAGGCGGTGACCCAGGAACATGCGGTCGCCCACTCGCCGCTCAAGGACACCTTGCGCAACCATGGGGCGGCGATTTGTTGCCTGGGGGCCTTCGTGTCACTGACTGCACTGTCGTTTTATATGTTCACCACCTATTTCGCGACTTACCTGCAGGTCGCCGGTGGCTTGAGTCGCGCCACCGCGTTGCTGGTGTCACTGATTGCATTGCTGTTCGCCGCGGCGATCTGCCCGCTGGCCGGACTGTATTCGGACCGGGTCGGGCGTCGCATGACGGTGATGACGGCCTGCGCGCTGTTGATCGTTGTCGTGTATCCCTCATTCTTGATGGCCAGCTCCGGCTCGTTCGCAGCGTCCGTCGTCGGCGTCATGCTCCTGGCGATCGGCGCGGTGTTGTGTGGCGTGGTGACGGCGGCCTTGCTCTCGGAAACCTTCCCGACCCGCACTCGATACACCGCCTCGGCCATCACCTACAACATGGCGTACACCCTGTTCGGCGGCACCGCGCCGCTGGTGGCGACGTGGCTGATCAGCACCACCGGCAGCAACCTGTCGCCGGCGTTCTACCTGATCGCGATCGCATTGCTCGCGCTGGCGGGGGGACTGGCATTGCCGGAGACCTCGAGGACTTCCCTGCATGACGTGGCGGCGCAGGAGAAAGCCGAAGGCCTGGGTGCATCCGCCTGACACACGAAACGGGCCGGCAGGCGTCAAGTCAGCGAGGTTTCCCTCAGAGGCCTTTGACTGGCAAGCAAAACCCTGCACAATTGCCGGCTGTTTTTGGTGCTTTCACTGGTTTGGAGGCCGCTTCGATTTCGACTCAGACGCGGCCTCTTGTAGGAGCTGGCGCAGCCTGCGATGGTCGTTAACGATAACGCGGGTGACCTGGTTAAACGCGGCTCCTGTAGGAGCTGGCCTGCCAGCGATGGTCGTTAACGATAACGCGTGTGAACTGGATAAACGCGGCGCACTGGAGTCCATCGCCAGCAGGCTGGCTCCTACAGTTTCCCAGTGTGGGCATGGTCCTTTGTGGGAGCTGGCTTGCCTGCGATGGTCGTAAACGATAACGCGGGTGATCTGGATGAACGCGGCGCGCTTGAGTCCATCGCCAGCAGGCTGGCTCCTACAGTTTCCCAGTGTGGGCATGGTCCTTGTGGGAGCTGGCTTGCCTGCGATGGTCGTAAACGATAACGCGGGTGATCTGGATGAACGCGGCGCGCTTGAGTGCATCGCCAGCAGGCTGGCTCCTACAGTTTCCCGGGAATGCGTAAAGAACTTTTTTCGACAGGACGTCACTCGTGCAACGGATTGTTATTCTGGGCAATGCCGGCAGCGGCAAATCCACCCTCGCCCGCGCCCTCGGCAAGCATCTGGGGCTGCCCGTGGTGCACCTCGATACCTTGTTCTGGGAGCCCGGCTGGATCGAACCCGACGCTGAGCAGTTCCGCGCGCGGGTCAGCGCAGCGATTGCATCGGATAGCTGGATTTGTGAAGGCAACTATGCCCGGCGCACCTTTGACCTGCGCCTGCCCCGGGCCGACCTGATCATCTGGCTCGATACGCCGCGCCTCACCTGCTTCGCCCGGGTGATCCTGCGCAGCCTCATGAACCGTCCTCGCCCTGACCTTGCAGCCGGCTGCGCAGAGAAGCTCGACCGGGCGTTCCTGACGTTCCTTGAGTTCGTGTGGAATTTCGATCGAGGCTACCGCCCGGGTATCGAAGCAGTGCACCTGGCCATGGGCCCGCGGATTCCCGTGGTGCATTTGCGCAATGGCCGGCAGATTGCCGCCTTTCTCCATGGCTTGCCCGCCATGCCTGGAACCTGCCTCGAATAGAGGGGCGACGACATCCGTCACCCGAGGTTATGCCTCGCGCCCCGAAACTCACTCGATTCGACGTCACCCATGATTCCACAGCGACATCGTGGACCTGTCATGAAATGAAAAGAAATTGTCGTCGAATGAATCTCCGTCAGCCTCCCCCCTCCATAAATTCCTCTTCGGACCCGCGCGCGTTGAATCTCGCGATCTGACGGCGGGTCCGTTCTGGTTTACAGGCTCAACATCATAATAATAATCCGAGGGGCCGCATTGTATGCGCGTGAATTTACCCGTAACCGAACATGAAAGAGTATTTCCCGCCGAACAACGATTGATCTCCACGACCGATCTCGATAGCCGGATCACCTACTGCAATGAGGCCTTTGTTGCCATCAGCGGTTTCACCTACGACGAATTGGTGGGCCAGCCCCATAACCTGGTTCGACACCCCGACATGCCTCCCGGGGTATTCATTCACATGTGGCACACCATCAAGCAAGGCAAGCCCTGGATGGGCATTGTGAAAAACCGCGCGAAGAATGGTGATTTCTATTGGGTCAGTGCCTACGTCACGCCCATCCATGAAAACGGACGCCTGAGTGGCTACGAGTCGGTTCGTTCGCTGCCCAGCCGCGACCAGGTTCGTCGGGCAGCAGCACTCTATGCACGGATGCGGGCCGGCAAGCCCATCGTTTCGCTGAGCACGCGGATTTCCCGGCCGCTGCAACACGGGTGGCCGTTGTTGATCGCTGGCGCAGTTTCATTGCTCGCCGAGCAGTGGCTGCCCAATTCGGCAGCTCAGGGGCTGATGGTGGCGAGCCTGTGTATGGCCTGGTACCTGATCGAGTCCCGGCATCGCAGAGACATCGAACGCACCCTGGCCGAGCATCCAAAAGCCTTTTCCGATCCATTGGTCGCGCTCACCTACAGCGACAACCATGGTCCCCAGGGGCGCCTGGACATGGCCATGGTCAGTGAGGAAGCGCGCTTGCAGACCGCCCTGAGCCGACTCGTCGATGCCGGGGTCAATGTCAAGGCCAAGGCCGCGCAGTCATCCGAACTCTCCGGTTCTCAGGCGCAGTCGCTGGATCGTCAACGCAGTGAAACCGATCAGTCTGCCGCCGCCATCTCACAGATGGCCGCCACCATCCAGGAAGTCACCCAGAACGTCATCAGCACCGCGCATGCCGCGTCCCAGGCGGACCAGTTGACGCGTGAGGGCAGTGAGCTGGCCCGGCAAAGCCTGAGCGCCATGGAAACCATGCATGAGGCGGTCAACGAGATCGGCAAGGCGGTCAACGCATTGGCCAGTGAAACGCAATCGATCGGCAGTGTCGTGGATGTCATCACGTCCATTGCCGAACAGACCAACCTGCTCGCGCTCAATGCGGCGATCGAGGCGGCCCGGGCCGGTGAGCAAGGTCGCGGCTTTGCCGTGGTGGCCGACGAGGTGCGCTCCCTGGCACAACGCACCCGCACCTCCACCGAGCAGATCCACGGCATCATTGCCTCTCTGTACGACGGTGCCGATCGCGCAGTGTCTACGGCCAGCCGTGGTGAGCAGATGTCCCGCGAAAGCATGCAGCGTGTCGAGGCAGTGCAGTCGGCGCTGGTCGGCATCAGTCAGGCCGTCACCCGGATTACCGGAATGAGCCAGCAGATGGCCTCGGCGTCTGAAGAGCAAAGCCACGTGGCCGAAGACATCAATCAGCAGATCACGCGTATTGCCCAGCTCTGTGATCACAGCGCCGGGCAGGCCAAACAAGGTGCCGCGATCAGCCAGGATCTTGAAGTCATGGCCGAATACCTGCACAGCCTGGCCGAGCGTTTTAACCGTTAGTAGCGACAGGGCGATTCCTGCTTCGCCAGGGTCCTCGCCAATTGATGCGGCTCCGAACCAATGGCATCCCTGTGGCGAGGGAGCTTGCTCCCGTTGGACTGCGCAGCAGTCCCTCTTTTTTCGGGGCGCTGCGCAGTCCAGCGGGACGGTGCGGCGATCCGACAAGCTCCCTCGCCACAGGTTTGCAAGATGCCGCTACGGCAACGCATACACCCTGAACAGTCTCTTCACGGTAAGGTTGCTCCCGCCCAGATACTGGTCGTAGGCCTTTTCAACAAAGCCCGAGTAATAGGCTTCACTCAGGGCCGTATCGACCAGTAGGCGGAAGTCTTCGTCATTGCGATCGACCATCATCGCCACCGGCGAGTACTCGAAAATACGGTCCAGGATCATCAGGTTCTGCGCCGCACCGCCCTTGGCGATTTCGTTTCGCAGCAGCATGCGTTCGGAGAAGAAGGCATCGGCCTTGCCCTCGGCGACCAGCTTGACGCCCTCGTCATTGTTGGCCACGGTCACCAGCGAGGCGATCACGTTGAGCAGGCGCATCCGTTCGCGAATCCAGTCTTCGGTCACCCCGCCCTCGAGGGTCGCGTAGGTCTGGTTGGCCAGGCCATTGTTGATGCTGGCACGCCAGGTCGGACCGCTATTGGCGACCTTGCCATTGAGCACATTGAGCAAGGGTTCGGCCGCATCGTTGCGCACCACGACCGAGAGGCCGGCGGTGTAGACCGGGATGGAATAGCTGATCATCTTGCGCCGTTCCAGAGTGGGCGCAGTCGGCGTGCAGAGGATATCCACCTTGCCCTGGCTCACTGCACTGACCTGGTCCGCAACCGTGACCGGCAGGTAGTGCACTTGCAGGTCGGGCAGGCCCAGTTCGCTCTTGAGCTTGTCGGCGACTTTCAGGCACAGGTCGATGGCATAACCGCTGGCCTTGTCGCCTTCCTGCTTGCTGAAGGGCGCCAGGTCCGGCAAGTAACCCAGGTTAAAGGTGTGGCTGCTGCGCACGCGTTCAAGGGTGTTGGCGCCGGCCATCAGTGGCAGCGTCAAGAGTGCGAAGGCAAGCAGCAGTCTGGTGGTTGTGGCAAATGGTACGTTCATGTCCGGTTTCCCCGTATGCAGATGTCTGTGCAGTCCTGATGGCTACGCCTGAGGGTTTGCAGGCCTGGCCTGGCTGGCCGCTGGCACTTCGGTGAAGCGCTTGGCGAGGAATCCGTAGAGCAGGTAGCCGACAGCGAGCACCAGGGTGCCGCCCATCACCGCGTCCTTGCCGCAGGCATACAGGGCGTACAGGGAGTACGTGACGGCAATCAGCAAGACCACCACGTTACGCGTGCGAATCGCTGATGAGACCCCGGCCTTGTGCATGATCACCAGCAGGCCGGTCAGCGCAGTGATATAGGGAATCAGATTGGTGACCGCCGCCAGGCTGACCAGCTTGCTGAACTGCGCGGCGGCGTCGGGGGAGATGGTCGACAGGGCCATCAGGGTTTGCAGTACACCGCAGACGATCATGCCGACGACGGGCGCATTCATCGAGTTGACCTTGCTGAACAGCTTGAGGAACAGGTTCTGGTCAGCCGTCATCTTCGCCGTTTGCGCCAGGGTGAATTGCCAGCCCAACAGCGAGCCGACGCAGGCCATGACCGCCAGGGCCATGACGACATTGCCCACCATCGGACTGAATATCGTGGCGTAGACCAGCGCGAAAGGCGCCGAGGACTTGGCCAGTTCGGCATTGGGAATGATGCCCTGGATGACAGTGGTCGACAGCACATAGACCACGGCGGCACCGAGGGTGCCGAACAGGCAGGCCAGCGGCACATTGCGCTTGGGGTTTTCCACGGCATCGGTGGCCTGGGCCGCCGACTCCATGCCCAGGAAGGCCCACAGGGTCAGGGGGATGGCTTTGCTGATGGCTTCGGAAATCGGCAGGCTGTTGGGGTTCCAGGCGGCGGCCAGCACATCGGGCTTGAACCAGAACCAGCCGATGATGCTAAGGCCGGCTACCGGAATGATCACGCCCCACACCGTGAACGCGCCGATCTTGCCGGTGATGCCAGGACCACCGAAGTTGGCGAAAGTGGTCAGCCAGATCAGCGAGATCGTGCCGATGCACAGCGGAATGGCACCCGTGCCCAGCCAGGGCACGAAGGCCGTCATGTAGCCCACTGCCGAAATGGCCACGGCCACGTTGGCGATGGCCAGGGACAGGAAGTACAGGTACGAGCAGAGGAAAAACCCCGACTTCGCATGGGCCTCTTCGGTGTAGGCGGACAAGCCGCCGGAACGCGAACAGAAGACTCCGCATTGGGCAAAGCAGTAAGCGATGGCCATCGAGCCGATCGCGGTGAAGATCCATGACAGCAGCGAGACGGCACCCAGTTGAGCCATGTTGGTGGGTAACATGATGATGCCTGAGCCCATCATGTTGACCGTTACCAGCGTCGTGAGCCCCATCAGGCCCATTTTCTTGCTTGAATCAGCCATCGCAAACTCCTTGCCTTGTTCAGTGTTTTGAACTTGGGCCTGGCGACGTGCAACACGCGGCCGGACTGGGGCTAATGCTTGATCAGGCCTTGAGCCTGTAAACGCAGCGCATTGCTGGCAGCGATCTTCAAAGCGTTCATAACCGGAATTTCTCGGTCTGTCCGACGTTGAAGTTCCTGGGACGAGTCTCTGGGAAGGCATCATGTCCCGGGGCCACGAGCGATTGCCCTATTGGGTATAGTTCAAATTTACAATCTGTTACTTCCTGCTGATTTTTTCCTGGGCCTTTTGGGCATGGCGCATGGCGGTCAGACGCCCTTCTTTATCCAACCTATGGGGGGGCACCCAACCTGGCTCACGGTGAGAAGGCTCCGGCGGAAGAGTTGGCGAGACCTTTTTATTTGAGCCTATCGACCTGTAGGAGCTGCCGAAGGCTGCGATCTTTTGATGTTGATTTTTGAATTGTGAAGATCAAAAGATCGCAGCCTTCGGCAGCTCCTACAGTGGGCCGGCAAGGTTTGAACGCTTGCCTGCGAAAACCCGTCCATGATTCTCAAGTGACGCCGGGGTGGATGACTTATCCAGCGCCCCTCGCTACCCTTTCGCACCCGGGTGCCTGACAGCGATTCAGGCCAGACCACATTCCATCCAGACGAACGAATAATGAAATCCTCCGCAGGTTTGCTGTTGTCGGGTATCGAACTGGACCGTGCCAGTTCCATCCCCTTGTACCGCCAACTCTACTTGCAGATTCGCAAACAGATTCTCAGTGGCAGGCTTCAGGGCGGCGTGCGCCTGCCGTCCACCCGGACCCTGAGCAAGGAACTGCAGCTGTCGCGAATCAGCATTCTCAATGCGTTCGATCAGCTGATTGCCGAAGGTTTCCTGACGTCGCGGACCGGGGCCGGGACTTACGTCGGCCATGAATGGGAAGGCCGCGGCATTGAAGACGATGAGCACAAGCGCCAGCCGCCTCGCCTGTCCGACCTGAGCCAGTCGATGCTGTCGTTGCGCAGCGATCATTTTCGCGGTGTTTCCTATGCTGACTGGGCGACCGGCAGCCCGACCTCGTTCCTGCCCAGTCACAGCGCCTACGATGCGTTCCCGCAATCGGTCTGGAAGCGCCTGTTGAACCGCCACCTGCACAAGCCGACCAAGGCCATGCTCGGCTATGGCGAACTGCAGGGGTTGCTGGCCCTGCGCGAGGCGATTGCCGAGTACGTCTTCGATGCCCGCGGCATTGATTGCAGTGCCGATCAAGTGGTCATCGTGTCCGGCGCCCAGCAAGCCTTCAACCTGCTGGGCATGCTGTTGCTCAATCCGCAGGACAGTTTCTGGATGGAAGACCCGGGGCATATCGCGGCGCGCATTGCGCTCCAGGCCCAGGGTGGCCAGGTCGTGCCTTTGCGTATCGACGAACAGGGGATCGATGTCCGGCAAGGCCTGGCGTTGTGTCCTGACGCCCGCCTGGTGTTTACCACCCCTTCTCGCCAGCATCCCCTGGGCGTCACCATGAGTTATGCGCGACGCCAGGAACTCATCGACTGGGCCGCCCGGAATCAAAGCTGGATCATCGAGGACGATTGCGACAGTGAGTTTCGCTACAACGGCCGCCCGCTGCCAGCACTCTATGCCATGGACCAGTGGGCCCGGGTCATCTACGCCGGGACCTTCAGCAAGGTGCTCTTCCCCTCGCTGCGACTGGGGTACGTGATACTGCCGAACGCCCTGGTCGAACCCTTCTGCACCTTGCGGGCGGTCATGGATCGCAGCCCGCCCACCCTGCTTCAGGCCGCCACGGCGGACTTCATGCGCGAAGGCCACTTCCTCGGCCATATTCGCCGGATGCGCGCCCTGTACCAGGCTCGCCAGCAGGCACTGGTCGAACAGCTGCAGAAACAGCTGGGGACTTTCTTCAGGATCACCCCGGTGGAAGCCGGCATGCACCTGATCGCCTGGTTACCCGCGCATCTCGACGGCGACGCCCTGGCCAGGGAACTCGGCCAGCATGGCATTCATACTTATCCCCTGAGTGACTATTGCCTGGAGCACGTCTTGCCGCCGGCGCTGCTGATCGGCTTTGCCAGCACTCCCGAAGACCAGGCCCAGGCGCGGGTCGAAGCACTGGCCCAGGCCCTGGACACAATGGGCTACCTGCAATCGGCCACCTGACACCGGGCAAGTGGTCTTATGATTTAACTGATAATGGATCTATCGAGAGTTCCTGACTGGCGCGATAAAGGCTGCGCCGGTAGACCCGGTGTCTGAACCAGGAACGACTCGAATGAACAATAAGATCCAGGAACGATTCAACGCCTTGCTCAGCCATAAGGCTGTCGAGGCCGAGGCTCCCCCGCTACTGACCGAGGCACTGGCCCGCCAGTTGCTCGACCGACTTGGGCAACTGCGCCTGTTTGCCCATGCCTACCCCTTGCTGACCAACCTGACCCACGGCCGTGTCACCCCGGGCGACCTGCTGGACTTCGCCTATCGCCACGAACTGCAGGGCCTGAGCCTGCACCTGCTCGACGGTGAGGAAAACAGCCTGAGTCAAATGACGCCTACGCAGCTTCAGGCGTTCGCGGCCAAGGCCAATGCCCTCGGGCTGGACGTGCACCTGGAAATCAGCAGCACCCTGAAAAAAGATGTCGATCAAGTGATCGCCATTGCCAAGGCGCTGGGCACCCGCAACATCCGTGTCTACTCACGCTACGAAGGGGCACTGTCCCGGGTCATGGACGTGATCGAGTCGGACCTGCACTACCTCGCGCAACAGGCAGACGAGCACGACCTGTTCTTCGACTTCGAGCAGCACGAGGAACTCAAGAGCGGCGAGATCGCGCAACTGCTGAGCCGGCTGAACCACCCGCGCCTGCACGCCCTGTTCGACTTCGGCAACATGATCAATGCCTGCGAGCAACCCCTTGCGGCACTACGCGCCCTGGCCCCGCACATACGCCAGACCCACCTCAAGGGTGTGCGCATCGTGCCTGAGCAGAACGGCTTCGGGCATTACGGCGTGCTGCAAGGCAGTGACGAAGACGACCTGCCCAGCGCTCGCATGCTGTTCGAACTGTTGATGCTCGGCGAATCAACCCCGCAAGTGATCGCCTTCATTCTCGAGCAGGAAAACCACTACGTGGCACCGGCGTTCCGCCAGCTCGACGAAGCCGCCGACCCGTTCATTGCGTACCGGGAAATGAGTGAGACAGCCCTGCCACAAGGCTACTCGCTGGAGCGAATGCTGGCCGATGAACACCGTTGGGCAAACAACCAGGTCGCCTATGTACGAGGCCTGCTGGCCGAGTTCCGAACCCTGGCCGAGTTGACCCTGGCCCATTGCGCTGACGCCTGAACCTGACGTGCCGAGCGGCACTGCCTACCCCAATACGCCTGGAGAACAATAATGACATCCCATGACAAGGCCAAATGGCTCAGATTCCTGATTCTCATCCTCGGTGGCGGCACCATCTACAAGCTAGCGAATCTCAAAGACGCCTTCTACATCCCCATGCAGGAATTCATGGGTCTGTCCCACACTGAAATCGGCGTGCTGCTGAGCGCCAACGCCATCATCGCCACCGCGCTGTTCGTAGTGGGCGGCATGCTCGCCGACCGGTACGACACGCGCAAGCTGATCCCCCTCGGCCTGATCGGTACCGGCGCTCTCGGGCTTTACCTGGCGACCTTTCCGCCCTTCAGCAACCTGCTGGTGGTGTTCTGCCTGCTGGCCGTGTGTGCCGACTGCCTCTTCTGGCCTTCGCTGCTCAAAGCCATCCGCAACCTGGGTGACGATAAGGAACAGGGGCGCCTGTTCGGCCTGCTCGAAGGCGGTCGTGGCGTCATTGATACCCTGGTCGCGTTCTCTGCGCTGGGCGTCTTCGTCGCCATGGGCTCCGGTGAAAACGGTCTGAAGTCGGCGATCCTGTTCTATTCGGTCATCGACATTCTTGCCGGTACCCTGACCTGGCTGTTGCTCAAGAGCGGCAAAACCCAGTCGACCGTCAAGCCGAAGAACGGATTGTCGAACCTGCTCGAGGCCATCAAGGTGCCGGGCATCTGGCTGGTCAGCCTCAACGTGTTCATGGTCTACATCGTGTACTGCGGCCTGACCTATTTCATTCCCTACCTCAAGGAAATGTACGAACTGCCCGTGGCCCTGGTGGGCGCCTACGGCATCATCAACCAGTACTTCCTCAAGATCCTCGGCGGCCCCGCTGGCGGCTTCATTGCCGACAAGCAGTTCAAGAGTTCCAGCCGTTATCTGAAGTGGGCATTCCTGGCGTTGTTGCCGCTGATGGGCGTCATCATGCTCATCCCGAAAAACCCGGGTTTCATCTACGCAGGCATGGCGGCCACCCTCTCCTTCGCGCTGATTGTGTTTTCCATGCGCGGTGTGTTCTGGGCACCGATGGGTGAAGTCGGCATTCCCCAGCACATCACGGGCTCGGCCTTTGGCATTGGGTGCCTGATCGGCTATGCGCCGGGGATGTTTGCCTACGTCATCTATGGCGCGATACTCGACCACTTCCCAGGTCAACAAGGCTACAACTACGTCTTCTCGTTGATGAGCCTGCTGGCCATTGTCGGGTTCATGGTATCGAGCCTGCTGTATCAAGCGGTCCGCAAGAACGCCACGATCACTGGCGAGGTCAGCGCCGCGCAAGCCTGAACATAGGCCGGGTTTATCCAGTTCATACGCGTAATCGTTAACGACCATCGCAGGCAAGCCAGCTCCCACAGGGGACCGTGCCCACGCTGAAACTGTAGGAGCCAGACTGCTGGCGATGGACTCCAGTGCGCCGCGTTCATCCAGTTCACACGCGTAATCGTTAACGACCATCGCTGGCAAGCCAGCTCCCACAAGGGTACGTGCCCACGCTGAAACTACTGTAGGAGCCAGCCTGCTGGCGATGGACTCCAGTGCGCCGCGTTCATCCAGTTCGCCCGCGTTATCGTTAACGACCATCGCTGCGATGCGGCGACCCGACAAGCCAGCTCCCACAGGGGACCCTGCCCACGCTGAAACTGTCGCCTCGACATGCAGTGAACTACTGTCAGTCATGGGCCTGGCGTCAATCTCGGGATTTACGTTGAACTGCCGGGTTTCCAGCCGACCTGTCTCGATGATCAGGGAGCCGGACCTATGGCAAAAGATGCAAAAGTCGAATCGGAAAACCAGACGTTTCCCGCGCAGGAGGCCGGGGCGATGGACGAACCAGCCCCTGTTAGCGATGCAAGTCGCAATGGCCTCTGGCGTACATGGATGAGGGTCCGGGCACACAGGCTGAGTCACTCGACCCAGTTTGTCATTGCCGCTGCGGTGATCCTGGGGCTGACCATGTTTTTCGTCGGCAATCTGGTGAGCGTACGCATAGAAAGTGCCGCGGTACACAGCGCAGCGGAAGCAGGCGCTCAGTACATGGATACGTTCCTGGAGCCCTTTGTGCAGGAGTTGAGCCAGGACAACACCCTCTCGGCAGCAAGTGTCCAGTCCCTGGACCGCCTCACGGAAAGTCGTTCGCTGAAACAGCACATTGTCTCGATCAAGATCTGGCGAGCAGATGGCACGGTGGTCTACAGCACGAACAAAGACATCACCAACGTTCAATTCCCGCTGGATGAAATCACCGAGGCACTCAAGGGCAAAGTGGTCACCGATCTTCAAGAATTGACCCAGGATGAGAACGCGTTCGAGCGCACGCTCAATGTGCCGCTCTATGAAATCTACGCGCCCCTGCGGGATTCACGCTCCGGAAAAATCATCGCGGTCGGCGAATTTTATGAAAAGGCCGATAGCCTCAGGCGCGAGATCAATCGGGTCCGGGAGGAGGTATGGGGGGTTGTCGGCGCCGCGACACTGGCCATGCTGACCCTGCTTTTCTTCATCGTGCGACGCGGTGACAGGATTATCCAGCAACAACAGGTGGCACTGCACTTGCGGCTGATAGAGCAAACCCGTTTGCACATCAGCAATGCTGAACTGCAGCACAAGATGGCAACGGCTACCCAGGAGTTTTCCCGAGTCAACGAACTCACCTTGAGGCGCATTGGCGCAGACCTGCACGATGGGCCGGCGCAGCTATTGACCTTGATTCTGATCCGGCTCGATGACCTGGCCGAAAACTGCACGGCGGTCGATCAGGAATCGCTGGAAACCATCCGTGGCGCCGCTACCGACGCATTGCGTGAGGTCCGGGATTTATCACGAGGCCTGGCACTTCCGGAAATCAACGACGTGAGCCTGGTGGAAGAGTTGCAACTGGTGGCGCAACGGCACGAGCAACGCACGGGCACCAAGGTCACATTGACCCTGGGGCAGCTACCGAAGGCCGCGCCATTGCCGCTCAAACTCTGTCTGTACCGGTTTGTGCAAGAAACCCTCAACAACGCATACCGGCATGCCAACGGCGAGGGTCAGGTCATCCAGGCGAAGTACATTGATGGCGTATTGAACATCAGCGTCAGAGACAGTGGTCCAGGCATGGCGGCGGACGCAATGCAGCTCGAGAAATCCGGTAGAACCCGATTGGGCCTCGCCGGTTTGCGCTATCGCGTCGAATCCCTGGGCGGGTTGTTCAGCATCGACTCCTGCGACACGGGTACGTCGGTCAATGCACAGTTCAAACTCTAGTCAGGCGCCGTTTCGGCATCCATTGACGCTTTCGCCGCGCCGATGTGGAGGTGCCCGATCGCTTCGCGCTCCCGGTAGTGGCGCAGAGCCGTGACCGCTTCGACTCGATTTCTCGCGTTGAGCTTCTGCATCACGCAGCCCATGTGATGCTTGACGGTTTTTTCGCTGATCAACAGCTTTTGCGCCACTTCCCTGTTGGTCAGCCCCTTGGACACTTCGCGAATGACCTCTTCCTCGCGATGGGTCAGGTCGAACTTGCGGGTTTCCGCTTCGTGCTTCTTGATGTTGCTCAGCAGTTTGTTGGCAAACTCGGGAGTGATGTACGACTCCCCCTTGGCAACCGTCCTGATTGCCAGGACCAGTTCCGGCCCGCTGACACCTTTCAACACATACCCGCGTGCGCCGGCCTCCAGTGCCAGGAAGGCGTCATCCTCGGATTCCGAAACCGTCAGCATCAGCACCTTCACATCCGACAGCTGCGTGGAAATGAACCGCACCGCGGCGAAAACATCACCCGGCATATTGACGTCCATCAACATCACGTCCGGACGCTCCCTCTGCGCGATATCCATGGCATCCTGCGCGTTGGCGCCCTGCTCCACGACCTGAAGATCCGGCCGTTTTCTCAGCGTATTGGCAACGCCCTCACGCAACATCGGATGGTCGTCGGCAATACCGATGCGAATGAATGGACTCATGAGACGCTCCCGCAAGGATAAGCATTCGGATACACATTGATTAATAGCAGGGAACCCGGGAAGGCGCCGGTCATCAGTCGCATGTCCCGGGCTCCAGGCGTACGGATATCAGACTCAGGTCGGATGCAATCAGAATTCTAACCAAGGATAAATCTTACAAAACACACTACCTTTACCTCCCAACTATCTGTTTTTTTTAATTAAGTGCATAAAAAACAGAAACCCTCATAAAACCGGATCCGTCTTTCATCCGACCACAGCACCAGGCATAACCAGGCACAACGTCAAACGCGACAGATTTCCAACGTGGCGCGTAAACCGCCAGCGATGCGGTTCTCCAGTCTGATCTGTCCACCCAGGCGATCGGCAATGGCCTTGACGATGGTCAGCCCCAACCCTGCCCCCTGATCGTTTGCGCGACTGTAGAACCGCTCGAAGAGCCGATCACGATCCTGCTCATCGATACCCGGCCCCTCATCTTCGACAGACAGTTCGTAGCCGTTTCTCTTTTCGACCAGCTTTACCGTGATCACGCCGTGCCGGGGGGAGAAATTCACCGCGTTGGTGACCAGGTTGTTCAAGGCAATGTCGATAGCCGCAGGGTCGACCCTCACAAGGCCGATGTCGTCGCTGACATCGAAAACCAATTCAAGATCCTTGCTCAACAACCAGGGCGTCAACTGAACCAGGCTGTCGCGAACCGTGGCTGCCAGGTCAATCGGTGCAGGCGGTCGCGCGCCTGCTTGAGGCTCGATACGTGCCATCGTGAGCAATTGATTGACCAGCCGACTGGTACGGTCCACTCCGGCAATCAAGTGTTCAAGCGACGCACGACGCTCCCCTTCGCTCCCCGCTTCCATCAGGTTCTGCGCATGCACCCTGAGCACGGCCAGGGGGGTGCGCATTTCGTGGGCGGCATCCGCGATAAAACGGCGCTCACGTCCCATGACTTCCTGAATCTGCGCAAGCATACGGTTAAGGGCTGCCTGCATCGGCTCAAGCTCGGTAGGCAGCGGCGTCAATTGCAGGGGTTCGAGTGAACCGGGATGCCTCGCCCGCAGTGTTGCAGCCATGTTGACCAGAGGTTTCAATCCCCAGCCGATGGCCAGCCAGAGCATGGCGGCCAGTATCAAACTCCCCAGAATGTTAGGCCACAAGGTGTGGCGTACGATGCGGTCCACCAGGTCCGTGCGCACGTCGTCCCGTTCCCCCACCCAGATACGCAGGTTGTTCTGCTTGTCTTCAAGCAGGAAGGCGCGCCAGTGCCGGTTGTTCAGGTCGACTACATCGCTGAAGCCTGGTGTGACCGGGGGTTGGCTGAAAGACGGAGAACTGGCGGTATGCACCAGCACTTCATTCCTGGCATTCCAGAGCTGAAACGCAATCTTCGTCTCATACGGATGCCCGTCGGCCCTGGGCGTCGCCTCGTTCAGGGCCTGGTTGAAAGCCCTGTACAGATCTGCGTGATCCTCGCTCACCATGGGCATACGCATGACGCCTTGCAGCAGGCGAGCATTCTGGGCCAGTTGGGCATCATAGACTTCGGCAATTTCATGGTTGCTGTCGTGCAGGTTCAGCACGCTGATCACCGCCAGACCTGCGAGCATCAGGCCAATGATCAGGGTCAGGGTGCGCCGGCGGATCGAGGTCATCGACGCTCCTCCACCAGATAACCGATACCACGGACGGTGCGAATCAGATCGGTGGAGAGCTTCTTGCGCAGGTGATGGATGTGCACTTCCAGCGTGTTGCTTTCAGCCTCCTCGCTCCAGCCGTACAGCAACTGCATCAGATGATCGCGAGTCATTACCCGGCCCGGTGGCGAGAGCAGTTCGTGGAGCAACTGGTATTCCTTGGGTGTCAGGGCCACCGGTTCGCCTTTGTAGCTGACTTGCTGGGTGCCGGGGTTCAGGCTGATGCCCGCGTGCTCGATCAGCGATTGCCCACGCCCGGCGCTGCGCCGAAGCAACGCACGTATGCGCGCCTTCAATTCTGCCAGGTCGAAGGGCTTGATCAGGTAGTCATCGGCGCCGGCATCCAGGCCGGCGATGCGGTCTTCAGTGGCATCGCGCGCCGTCAGGATCAGCACCGGCAGGTTGGAGCCGCTGTCTCGCAAGCGCCTGAGCACTTCGAGACCGTCCATGCGTGGCAGGCCAAGGTCGAGCACCGCCAGATCGAAGATTTCACTGAGCAGCGAGTGCAAGGCATTATTGCCGTCCTGCAGCCAGTCGACGGTATAACCTTCACGGCGCAGGGCCTGATGAATGCCCTCGCCGAGCGCCACGTCATCCTCTACGAGTAATAAACGCACAGGGTCTCCTGTCAGCCGAGTTTCTTGTTCACGTCCACCAACAGCGTTTCGATCTCCTTGCGGCGCCCGGCGTCAGCGCTCTCGCGGCCAGGACGGGGCGCAGCCTGCAAGGCTTTTTGCAGCGCGGCCCTGGCTTCGACATACCGCTTCTGACGGTAGAGGTGATCGCCCCAGAAGTACAGGCTGTCGATGCCGTTGGGGTTTATTTGCAATGCCAGCTTGAGCAACTGCTCGGCCTTGTCCGAATCGCCGAAACCGATGGGCCAGCCCGGTACGCGGTCATAGAGGGCCCCCAGACTGGTATAGGCTGAGCCTTGCAGGGCCTTGGGGTCCAGGGCCAGGGCTTTTTCCAGATCGGCTTTGGCATCCTTGACCTTGCTCAGCGCACCCAGTCCACCCTGGGCACCCGCCCAGCTACTGGTGACGATGCCAGACCAGATCCAGGCCTCCGCCACCGTTTGACGTTCCTGCTTGAAGCTCGAAGCCTGGGCGGCCAGCTTTTCAAAAGCCGCAGTGCGTTGTCCCTCGGGCAACTCGTACTGAATGTGCGCCCAGCTTTGCTGGATACCGTTGAGACGCTGCTGGTCGGCAGCATCCAGCGCCCAGACACCCTGGCTCAATGCGCCCAGCAGCAGGCAAGCGATGATCTTTTTCATGGTTCGAGATTCTCGTGGTTGGGTTTCTGGCTCAGGCGGCGGATCAGTGGCAATTGCTTGCGCAATCCACGGTCCACCAGATGGGGCAGGAGGCTGTTCAGGCGTACAAAAAAACGCTCGGGCCAGCCCAGGTACAAGTCGCGACGGTCACCGGCAATGGCGTGAGTCACCGCGGCCGCCACGGTTTGCGGATCGTCGACATTGGCTTTGAGCGCATCATTGAGCGCTTGGGCTGCCGGGCTGTTCATGCCGGTACGGGTCGCTCGCGGGGCGACGTAGAGCACACTGACCCGGGTGTCTGCCAGCTCTCGGCGCAGGGCTTCGGAGAACCCGCGCAGGGCAAACTTGGTGGCGCAGTAACTGGCGTAGCCGGGGTAGCCAATGGAGCCATAGGTCGAACCGACGTTCACCACCATGGCACTGTCGGCTTGCTTGAGCAGCGGCAACATCAGTTTTGTCAGGCACATTGGCGCACTGATGTTCACCGCGAGCATCGAATTGATCTCACTGTCGTCGAGCTGTTCGAGCATGGCGAAATGATTGACCCCGGCGGCATTGATCAGCAGGTTGATGCCGCCGATGCCCTGGGCCCGCGCCAGCACCTCGCGGCGGTCGGAGAGCAACGTCAGGTCTGCACGGATCCAACACAGATTATTGGGATAAAGCTCGAGCAACGGCACCAGGGGCTCCCGATGGCGAGCCACGGCCAGCACCCGAGCACCACTGGCGCACAGTGCAGTGGCGATGGCCAGGCCGATGCCGCCGCTGGCGCCGGTCAACACGACGCGGGCTTCAGACAGGCGCATGCAGCTTCTCCCCGTTACGCGGCAAGCCACGAAACATATCGGCGTAGAGCCGGTACACCACTTTGGAGGCATGAATGACGGCGGCCTGGTCGTGCGGGTCATCCAGAGTGTCCATCAGTCGACGGTAGGTCTGCATATGTTCGATATCCAGCGAACCGTGGGAACTGAGGTAGCTGAACGCGCTTTCGGGCAAGTCCAGACGCTGGCGAATACTGCCGGCGGCGTGGGTCGCCAAGGCAATGCTTGTGCCTTCGAGTACGTTGACCATGCCGAACAGTCCCACCGGATTGTCCCTGGCGATCAGGTCGTAAAGGAAGCTGACCATCAATTCGATCGGCAATGACGGGCGTCCATCGCGAACAGCGTCCCTGTCACCGCCGCAGGCTTGAATGTCATTGAGTATCCATTGTTCGTGGCCGTATTCGTCCTCGATGTATTCACAGACCGCTTCGCGCAGCCATTCCAGGCGCAATGGCAGGCGCGCACCGCAGGCCATCATCAATGGCACGGTATGGCGCACGTGGTAATAGGCCTGTGCCAGAAAGGCCCGGTAACTTTCCAGGCTGACATCGCCCTGCAGCGCGTCACGGATGATCGGCAGGTTGAACAGCTCATTGCGTTCTTGCTCAGTGGCTTGCTGCAACGTGTCAAAAAAACTCATGGTGCGGATTCCTCGGAAAATGCAGATTCGGTCAATTGCCGCCGGTAGCGCTCGATGATGGCGTCACGGCGGGGCCGGCCATTGGCGGTGAGCAAACCGTTGGTGGCAGTAAAGGGTTGCTCGAGCCGACTCCAGTGGCGGACCTGGGCGTACTTGGGCAAGGCCTCGTTGGCCTGGGCCACGGCGGCGGCCAGCTGGTCGTCGGTACAGTCCGGGTGATGCGGCCAGAGCAGCGCATGGTTGTGAGGCATCGCCTCGCCATAGACGAAGGCCTGAGCAATAGGCCCCCGCTGAGTCAACTCGGCTTCCACCCACTCGGGGTTCACGTTGCGCCCGAAACTGGTCACGAACTGATGCTTCTTGCGCCCCTTGAGGTAGAGAAAACCTTCGGCGTCGAACTCGCCGAGATCGCCGCTGGGCCACCACGGGTCGGTGTGCGGTGCCTCTCCCAGATAGCCCAGCAAGGTTGCCCCCTTGATCAGCACTTCTCCGTCATCCGCCAGGCGAATCTCCACATGGGGCAATGGCCGTCCGACACTGCCGGGGCGCCGAGCTTGCGGGCGATTGAGGCAGACCACCGATGCGCACTCGGACAACCCGTAACCTTCATAGACGGGTATGCGCACGCGTTCAGCGCGATGCAGTAGATCTTCACTGACCCGGGCACCGCCAACGGCGGCAAAACGCAGGTGCTGTGGATCGAAAACCTTCTGCTCGGCAGCACCGACCAGCATCAGTAACAACTGCGGCACCAAGACCAGGCTCTGAGGCGAGCGGCTGGCCAGGCATCCCAACAATTTCGGCACCTCCACACCGCTGGCGCCTGCAATCCCCAGGGTTTTCTGGCTGGGCAGGCTCAAGGTGGCTCCGGCATACAGTGCGGCGTAACAACCGATGTTCTCCAGCAAAATGGCCAGCGGCAGCAGCGCCAGGTGGTGTTGCGGGTCAGTGGGTTTGCTGGCCTGATCCAGCTCGCGAGCGACCCGCAGAATGCTGTCGGCACTCAGGCACACGCCCTTGGGTGTGCCTGTGGTGCCGGAGGTGAAGGTCAACTTGGCGGTGCCGTCGGGCATCCGGTTCGGGCCACTGAACGTGCGGTACCAGAACTCGCCGCACTTCTGATATCCAGCGCCTTGCAGTTCGTCCTGCAATGGCGGTTCGGCAATGACGTGTTCGGCCTGGCTTTGCTCCAGGCAATGCTTGCGTTGCGCCGGACTGAAAAAAGGCGGCAAGGCCACGCAGGTCAACCCCTCGAACAACGCGGCCAGGTCCCACAGCAGGGCTTCGATACCATTGTCCAGGGCCAGGGCGACCACCCTGACTCGTTCATCGCGCAGGCGCTGCTGACGATAAATGACCTCGGCATAGAGCGTGGCGTAGTCGAGCTGGCGAAGGTCATCCCACAAGGCAATGGTGTTGGTTTTTTGCTCAGCATGATGACGCAGGATCTGTTTGAAACGCTCCATTTCAGGCGACATGGCAGGCCCCTTCAATGGAAGTCGGCAAGCCCAGGCGACTGAACAGGCCGGTGTTGCGTAAATGAATGAAACCGGAACGAATATTGCCGAAATGAACCCACGGTTTGCTTTCGTAGTAACTGCCCCAGGCGTGGCGGTCTTCGCCAAGACGCGCCGGGTCGGCAGCACACAGGGTCACGGGCTTCAAGCCAAGGCGATGAAAGCTATTGACGAGCCCCAGGTTTCCGGTGAAGGCGACCCATTCCAGCCCCCCCATGGCGAGCAGGTAGGTCATCGCAATGATGCTCATCCGTGCGCTGCCGGTGTCGCTGGCAGCCAGGTTGCCGACCTCGACGATGGCTGAGCGGCTTACGGTCTGGTCGGCCGCGGCACTGATCAGCGCATCGATCGCCTCGTCCAGGTAACCTTCCAGAAACAGCGGTCCGCCGCTCGCCAGACGCACGCCAACCACCGCGCATAGCGTGCCGGACGCATCGCTCATGCCAAACAGCTCCGGCATGAAGTGGCGAACATCGGCACCGTGGGCCCTGCGAAACCGTTGCTGGATAAAGGCTTCGAAGCCCTCCCTTTGCGGGGCGTCCGGCAAGGCCCTGACAAGATGCATCTGCTGTGCTTCGGTCAGGCCAAAGCGCAGTGGCAACTGAACGTTCCAGTTGAAATCGGACATTGAAAAACATCTCCCCGGATCAATTGGGGAGCAGTATCAAAGACTATTCTTAACGAAGTCTGAAGGTGACAAAACGGTTCTTTTCAGTGGTCTTCGGATTGTCACCTTGCATGACCGGGGCCACCCCGACAACCGGCAGGCTGGTCGACAAGGGTACGCTCTGCGTGACGTTGGCCATCCGGGTGATTTCCACCTGCACCTTGTCCTTGCCGAGCAGGTAGTCGGCCAGCTTCTGCGAAAACGGCCAGTAGTTCAGGTCGGCCGTCAGGGTCAGCGGTCCGACGGCGTCGGCCGGCACCAGGAAGGAGAATTCCCCGATATCGTAGCCCTTGGGCAGAATGCGGTTGTCCGAGAGAATTTGCGTGGCATTCCAGACCTCGACGTCCAGCGGGTTGCCGTCCTTGTCGCCTATGTGCACTTTGAAATTTCGCGTGTTGACTTCGGTCTTGCCGTCCTTGATCGACCCCAGCCGGTAGATCTCGCGACCCGTGGCATCCCGCACGCGGAAATCGATCCACATCTCCCGTCCCTCCGGAAAGCCGGTCGGCAGCTTGTGCCCTGCGCCGACATTGGACACCTTGACGGCGACCGAGGTGTATTGCCCGGCAACGATCGCTGCCGGCAATTGCTCGAAGGTTATTTCCCCGGCGCGTGCGAGCATGTTGCGAGCCCGTTGCGCGCCCTCTTCCTGACCGAGATGGTTGAGCATCATCGCGTTGGCTCCGCTGAACCAATGCGAGGCGACCTCCTCGCGATCCGGCCCCATGATCGCAGCCTTACCCTTGAAACCCGGCATGTGGCAGCTCTGGCAGGTGATGTCGTTAAGGCTGTAGGTGCTCTCCTGCCATTCGTCATAGGTGCGCTCCACCGCCACGCTGCTGAACGGGTGCGTGACGTTGTGGCAGGTGCCGCAAAAGTCCGAGCGGGTGTGCAAGGCCGAGTACACCGTGTCGTGATAAGGCGAAACGGCGTCCTTGCGCGGGCCGAACTTGGTTGGTTTACCGTTTGCCCGCGGACTCAGAACATAGGCGCCGTTGTCCAGGCCCGTGCGGGCACTGATGTTGTGGCAGGTTTCGCAATCGACCCCAGGCATCGGAGTGTTCTTCGCGCTGTCTTCAACCGAGGAGCGGTTGACTTGCGAAGTGATCTGCCCGGTCGTGAGACCGATCGGCGTATGGCAGCCGGTGCAGAAGTTATCGACCTTGCCCTCGGTGGCCGCACTCGCACGCTTGAGCAAGGCCCGATAGATGGGTTCATCCCAGGCCTGGGACATCATCGACGAGCGCCACTGTTTGTAGATCTCCGTATGACAAGCGCCGCAGACCTGGGCATTGTCGAAGTCCTTCACATTCAAGACCAGGTTACCGGTGGTATTGGCCCGGTGCGGGAAGAACGGCATCCCGCCAGTCACATGCATGAGCCTGGAGCGTGCCGGCTCCAGCCACTTGTCATTGCTCTGATTGTCATTGCCCTGATTGTTACTGCTCTGGGGTTCGTCGGCCGCCACCAGCGTCACCGTCAGCAGGCAGGCCAGGAAGAACAAAAAACGCCGAGCCAGAGGTTTGAGCGCCAGGAACAACGGTATGAACAATGACGCCAGGGAAATGTTCAAGTCGACAATAGCCAGCTTGACGCCTGGCGGTACGTTGAACATTGCCATGTAAGACCCGGCGCTGATCGTCCAAAGAACAATCAAGGCCGATAGCCCATGCAGCGCTAACTGTGCACACGTTGGTCTGGTGTGGCTCATGGCATTTCCTCTGGACGGTTCGCAGAGGATGACTGCAGTACTTCTATTGAGTCGCCAGGGATATTTCGTGATGCAAACCGATGGTTACGTGCAATCACTCAATGGGGTACTTACAGCTCCACAGCTTGCCGACGCTGCACCTTTCGTGAACGGGACACGCTCACTCAGCAATTACCCTGCCATTGCTGTAACAAAATATGAGCGAGGACCGGAATGTCCCTGCAAACATTCGTCGAAAGTTGAAATGCCGTGCTGATGCTGGCGTGAATACTGCTGGGGAATAGCGCCCCGTTAGTGGGGACGCTTACACCGAAATCGGGGACCACTCACCGTCTTGAGTCGAGACCCCTTACTCCCTGTCTTTCGTCGTCCGGATGAGATTACCCCGTAACTTGACGATGGCCTTCTGCATTTGCACGAAGTCGTCGGGATCGAGGCCGGTTTGCGGGAAGCCGTCTTCGCGCAGGCCTTCACGCAATGTTCGCCCCTCTTTTGTGAGATTGATCCGCACCTGGCGTTCGTCTTCCGGGTCGCGCTGGCGCAGCAAATAACCCATCGCTTCGAGCTTCTTCAGGATTGGCGTGAGGGTGTTGGATTCCAGAAACAGCTTTTCGCCAAGGCTGCCGACGGTCTGGTTGTCTTCTTCCCACAGCGCGACCAGGGTGATGTATTGCGTGTAGGTCAGGCCGAGCCGTTCGAGCATCGGCTTGTAGGCCTTGCCGAAGGCCAGGTTGGTGGAATAGACGGCAAAACACAGGAAGTCGGAGAGTTTGAGATCGAGGGCGGATGTCTTGTCGGTGTTTTTCATGAACGTTCTCAGGGGCAATCTTGCAAGACTGAAACTATACGTCGTACACGATGGTATCGGAAGTGCGCATAAACACCGACGGCCGGCTCACCGGGAAAATCCCCGTTGAGCCGGCCGTGCAGCGGGTCAGGCCGTCAAGACATTGATGTCGACATCAATGTTGCCGCGTGTGGCCTTGGAGTACGGGCAGATTGCATCGGCGTTGTGGGCCAGTTCAGTCGCCACTCCCTGATCCAGCCCCGGCACGCGCAACGTCAGTCGGGCCTGGAGGAAGTAAGCCGCGCCGGTCTGGCCCAGATCGACTTCAATGTCGACGGCCGTGTCGGTCGGCAGTGTCACCTTCATTTGTTGGGCGGCCAGCCCCACCGCTGCGATGTAGCAGGCCGACCACGCGCCGGCGAACAGTTGCTCGGCTTTCGGGTGCGGCTGGACGGCAGTCAGCACGTGTGCCGGTGTGTCGCTGCCGGGGGACGACAGCACGATGTCGAGGTTACCGTTATGACCGCGCGACGTTTTGCCTGCGCTGTTCTGGGTGGTGTGGGTTTTGCCGCTGGCCAGTACTTTTTCGATCTTGCTCATGATGATTCCCTCAGGATTACAATCAGTTATATTCGTATGCGCTTGCATCGTATGCGACATTAGTGATGCGTCTGCGCGTCACGCCGTGATCACGTTCAGGGCAACATCGATATTGCCGCGTGTCGCTTTGGAGTAAGGGCAGATGGAGTCGGCGATGTGCGCAAGTTCAGTCGCGACATCCTGTGCCAGCCCTGGCACGTGCAGGGTCAGTCGGGCCTGAAGGAAGTAGGCCGGACCAGTCTGGCCCAGGTCCACTTCAATGTCGACGGCCATGTCCGCCGGCAAAACGATATTGCGTTCCTGGGCCACCAGCCCCACTGCTGCGGTGTAGCAGGCCGACCAGGCCCCGGCGAACAGTTGCTCGGCTTTCGGATGCGGCTGTGTGGCGGCAAAGACGTGGGCTGGCTGGGTGGAACCCGGTGACGACAGGACGATATCGAGGTTGCCGTTGTGACCGCCGACGCTGGTGCGGGTGGTGTGGGTTTTGCCGGTAGCCAGTACTTTTTCGATTTTGCTCATGGGGATTTCCTCGGGGCTTAAAGTTCGTGCGATTGAATCGCATGCGATGTTTGTGGCATTCAAAAAACAACGTTGATCAATGGGTGTGTGCAACGATCCAGTTGTTGCCGTTGTGGCCATGGGAAGCTTGAGCGGTAGGGATCAACAGGGTGCGGCGGCTTCCAGTGTTCATGGTTGATTCTCCAAACGGCAAGGGTTGTTTTTATTTGCTATCGCATTCGATTAGGTCGCATGCGATGGATGAATATTCAACCAAAGCCCCAATGATGTCAAAGTTTATTTTATGCCTTGGCGACAAGCGGCAGGTTCGCGGCCGACCGTGCTGCCCTCCCCCTCGCCGAACCAAGGGATGAGCGGACAACCGGGGGGACCACAGATAGCGAAATATCTGTAGGAGCTGCCGAAGGCTGCGATCTTTTGATTTTGATTTTGATTTTGCTTTTGCGATCTGGAGATTGCTGAAGATCAAGATCAAAAGATCGTCCGAACGCGGCCCGAGCCTTCGGCAGCTCCTACAGGGGAACACGTGCACCACCAAACAACGAAGCCGATGGCGGCGGGCACTGTAGGAGCGAGCCTGCTCGCGAAAAACCGGAGAGCACTGCGGGGTGTCAGGCTCTCCGCATCATCGTTGACCTCCGGTGTACCCCGCAATTGCGAGAACACCCCCAAAAAAAACCCCCTCACAGGGAGGGGGTCTGGTGTTGGCAAGGCTCAAACGGTTTCACCCGTCTTCACCTGGACTTTCGTCAGCTCATCGCGCAGGAATTCCAGCGAACAGCCAGGTAGTCTGTTCAGCCGGCGCTGCCGCGTTGCGATTGCGCGCCCACTGGGTCAGCGCCACCATCGTCGCAAAGCCGAGCACGATCAATACCGGATAGGCCATCAGCAACTCGGTCAGCGAGTATTTCCAGGCCAGCGGTCGGCCGACACCGAGCATCGCGGCATACAGCCAGGAAACGCCCGACAGTGCGCCAGAGAACAGGGCAAACATTCGCACATTGATAGGCAGGTCAAGCAAGGACCCGGCCTTCAGCATGGCGGGCAATACATAGCGGTGCAACAGCATG
The DNA here is from genome assembly GCF_059424105.1 of Pseudomonas sp. GW456-E7. Taxonomy (NCBI): domain Bacteria; kingdom Pseudomonadati; phylum Pseudomonadota; class Gammaproteobacteria; order Pseudomonadales; family Pseudomonadaceae; genus Pseudomonas; species Pseudomonas sp. GW456-E7. The sequence continues at coordinate 96,583 of NZ_JBWKZB010000014.1, forward strand.
CCGTTGAACGTCAGCAACAAGACAATAATGACTTTGGCTTGAAGTTTCGGGTTGGCAAAATAGGTCATCCCTTTATCAAGATAATCAATGCCTATAATCGCCGCACCGGTGATCCACAAGAATAACAACGCATTGGAAACAGACTTCTGGAGACTGGCCATATGATCATTATCGTGCCCGGACGAAACACGGCCTTTCAATAAATCCTTGACCATGGCGACATCGCTGGCAAACACCAAACCAATGGCTACGCAGCATGCCAACAGGTGTACGTAAACAACTCCTAAACGCATAAACTCCATGGATTCTTTCTGGCCAAGCAGGCCGATCATTGTATTAATATCCACGCTTACATCTCCACTTATTGCGGCAGTGTGAGTTGACCATGCCCCAGGCACGCGAATTAATATTCCACGCCTGCACAATCAAAGTTCACATTGATTGAAGCAACTAAAATAGTTTGGGTATTACAAGAGAGAGCGACTCGCCCAGCGAGTCAGTGATGACGGCATACTATCACTCCAGGTCTCAGGTAAAAAAAATCCCCATGTGCATTCCATTCAATGCAGATGAGGTATACGTCCATTTTACTAGGGAGTGCAGTGCGGAGCTCAAAGGATCCGCCTGCTGGAAGTTCAGAACCCAGAATACCCCAATCGTTCATTTTTCGAACAAAAACCACGACAAACGGTACTGCCAATAATGCCTCGGGAGGCCGGTTTCATTGGCTGAAACCACCGTTGCCAAGCGGCTGAATCGTTTCATGTTTCGCGCCGAAAAAAAAAGCGGATTTCGCGCGGAACTCACACCATTTGACCCGGCAAACAGCGAGTTTTTTCCTCGCAAGCAGGCACGGGGATTGCCGTAAAAATTCGTTTTTACTGACCGCGAAGGCCTGCGCAAATGCTCGAAAAGAGACCCGCTGGACGTATGGCATGACCGCCTGGATGCTTGCTGAACAGAATCAGGCCAGCAACTGATTGATCCAACGGACCTGACGCGCGATGTCCTGCACCTTTTCCTCAGGCACGGCCCGCTGCGCCCCGGCAAATTGGCTCAGGGTCTTCTGTTTCTGGCGCAGCTTGCGCTGCCACTTGACCAGGAACGCCGGGCTGCGGGCCTGCATCTGCAACGGGCCGAAGTACAACTCTTGAGCGGTGTAGATCACCGGCCCGGCGCGCTCGGCGACGATGATTTCGTAGTCGAAACGATTTTCCCGCAGCACTTCCTCGCAGAGGATGCGATAGCCATTTTCCATCAGCCACAGGCGCAGTGGCTGCTCGCCGCCGTTGGGTTGCAGGATCAGGCGCTCCTGCCCGCTCAGGTACGCCTTGCCGCTGTCGAGGATGTCGCGGATCGTTTCGCCGCCCATGCCGCAGAGGCTGATCGCCGTGATCCCGTCCCCCGGCAGGATTGCCGCCAGGCCGTTGGCCAAGCGCACGCTGATCCGTTGCTCCAGATCGTTCTCGTGCACGGTGCGTTCGGCCGCGCGGAACGGCGTCAACGCTACTTCCCCGGCCACCGCCGCCGTGATGGCGCCACGACGCATCAACGCCACCGGCAGGTAGCCGTGATCCGAGCCGATATCGGCCAGGCGCGCACCGGCCGGCACATGCGCCGCCACGCGCTCCAGGCGCATGGACAATGTCTGTTCGTTCAACTGCGGCCCCTTCTCACCACGAACGTCCGGCGCCTTTGGCCGGATCGGGGCGCGATTGTGTCGGGCAATGCCGTGCATTTCAAATTTATGCGATCAAGTTACAGCTCCCCTTCACGCGATCACGCCCGCATACACCGATCTGTCGACGTTTCCACCGGACAGAATCACCGCCACCCTTTTTCCCGACATGGCTTCACGCTCGGCCATGAGCGCCGCCAGCGCCGCCGCACCGGCCCCTTCCGCCAGGTTGTGGGTATCGGTGTAATACACGCGCATGGCCTCGGCTATCTGTGCGTCACTGACCGCAACGATCCGCGCCGCACCTGCGGCATAGACGGCAAAGGCTTCAGGTATTGGCTTGCGTACGGCCAGACCGTCGGCGAAGGTGGTCGCCGAGGCCGTTTCGCACAGGGCGCCGGTGTCGAACGATAACTGTGCGGCCGCCGCCTCTGTGGAAACCACGCCCACCACCCGGGTGTCCAGGCCCAGTGCATCGCGAGCGGCGATCACGCCACAAATCCCCGATCCGCAGCCAATCGGTACATAGACGGTATCCAGATCCGGTGCGGCGTTGAACAACTCCAGCGCATAGGTGGCGACGCCCTTGACCAGCTCTGTATGAAACGGCGGCACCAGGAACAGGTCGTGCTCCTGCGCAAGGCGTGCCGCCTCTTCGCGGGCCTCATCGAAATCGCGGCCATACTCGACTACTTCAGCGCCAAAGCCGCGCATGGCGCTGTTCTTTTCCACCGAGTTGCCTTGCGGCACGACGATCAGCGCCCGCAAGCCCAGGGCGCCAGCCGCCAGTGCAAGGCTCTGGCCATGGTTGCCGCGGGTCGCGCTGACAATGCCCTTCACGCCCGGATGCTCGCGCTTGAGCCAGTGCATGAACGTGATGCCGCCGCGCACTTTGAAAGCACCGGTAGGCGTGTGGTTTTCGTGCTTGACCCACACCGTGCAACCCAACCGCCTGGCCAGCAAGGGCCAAGGGTACTGGGCGGTGGCGGGCATGACCTGGTACACGTTACGTGCGGCCTGTTCGATGTCGTCGCGAGTCAGTGTGTGCATGAGTTATCTCCTCGGGATTTTGCCCAGTCTGAACAGGGGCGCAGTACGCAGGCTTTCAAAAAACCGACCTGACTTTTGTGTGCCCTCTTCACTACTATGGTGCTCATGAGCCATCGAAACCGCCCGCATCCACCCCTGCTGTCCGAACCGGTCCGCCGCATCGAGGCCGGCCCCTGGGCGATCGAATTGCTCCCCGGCTGCGCCTACGCGACCCGATACGTAGCGACCCAGGCGGGAATCGGCTTTGCCTTCGACAGCCAGCGAGGCCTGCACGCGATCGGCAGCGACCGGGTACAACCCTTCGATGCCCTGCCCAACGGCCTGGCGTTCGTTCCGATGGGGTGTGACGTGTTATCCGAATCGCCCAAGGGCGGTGAATATCTGCGGGTGATACGCACTGACGGTATGGCGCTGGAGGGGGATCGCGCCTTCAACAATCGCATCGACCGGCAGGCCACGGTCCTCGCATGGCGGATGCGCGCCGCGCTGTTGCACGCTCGCGTGGAGGACGACTGGGAGGCCTGGGCACTGGCATTGTCCGAGCGCGCGACGGCCAGCGAAGCCGTGTCGACACCGCCCCATGGCTCGATAACCGGCAGCCGGATGCGCTTGCTCGATGAGTTCATTGACGCGGGCCTCGATGGCCCGTTGAGCGTACCGGCGATGGCGGGCCTGCTTGGCTTGTCCGAAGGCTATTTCATGCGGGCTTTCAAAAATGCCACCGGCAAAAGCCCCCATGCTTACCTAATCGACCGACGCCTGGCCAGGGCTCGAGCCCTGATGCGCGACTCGACCGCCACGCTGGCTGAAATCGCCTACGCCTGCGGTTTCAACTCCCAGGCGCACATGGCGACCACCTTCAGGCAACGCCTCGGCGTGAGTCCGGCGCAGCTGCGTCAATAATGAAACGACAGGAAAATCAACGGTTGCGTGCAGGCAGCATGCCCTTGAGCACATCATCCTTTTCAACGAAGTGATGCTTGAGCGCAACCAGCAGATGGCCACCTACCAGGGCGCCACACAACCACGCCATGTAGGTATGAACCGCCTTTGCCAGATCGTACAGGTTCTGATCGGGGTCAACGATTGGCGGGAGCATGAACAGCGCCGCCACCATGATGGGTTTGTCGGCGACCGAGCTCCAGTACCAGCCGGACAACGGCAGCCCGATCAGGGCCACGGCGTACAGCAGCACATGCCCGACCAGCGCACCACGCTTCATCCTCGGGCTCATCGACTCGGGTAGCGCCGGTGCCGGGTGACTCAATCGCCAGGCGATACGCACGACGATGAGAAACAGCAGCGTGCTGGCCATTGCCTTGTGCAAGTAGGTGAGTTCATGGTGGGCATTGAATTCGTCGCGCCAATGCGTCGCCACGATTCCGATGACCCAGGCTCCCAACCAGATCAGGGCCATGCCCCAATGCAGCCACTTGGCTACACCGGTATAACTTCCTTCCTTCGCCATCTCGCTGCCCTACCCGTCACCTTTGAAGGCGGATTATCGCGACAGGGCGTTATCGGAAAAACAGTGAAATGTTGCTTAAACATATCGAAAATCTCGATATAGCTCGTGTTTAGCCTTCGATCGTAAAGGCAGAAATCGGCCCCATGTGGCCGGTGGTCGTTGCATGTCGATTGTCGCCGGCGTTTGGCTAAGCTTAGTGAATCAGGGCGACCTGAGACTTGAAACCTGGGAGTTTGCGGACATCAACGGATCTGCATTGGCATCAAGACGGTACGCTCAAAGGAGACGACCATGTATGCGGTGATAAGAACCTACCTGGGTGCTGGAGCCAAGCAGCTATTCGAGGTGATGGAAGAGCGCAACGTCGACATCGAAGCGACCTTGCGCACAGTACCTGGCCTCGTCAGCTACACACTGCTCAATACGGGTGATGGTGGTACTTCGATCACTGTTTGCAAGGACAAGGCCGGCAGTGATGCGAGCCTGAAAGTTGCCCGTGAGTGGATTCAGAAAAACACCTCGCATATCCACGCGAACCCGCCGATCGTGACGGAAGGTCCGGTCATAGTGCAGATCAACTAGCGACCGGTCCGCAGGGTGGTGAGTGCTATACTTTTTTTCAGATTGCATGAAGTGTGCAACGTTCCCCACGGTTCAGACACCGACTGCAAATCCAGGTTGACCGCTGCCGGACAAAGGAGGTCTACAGCAAACTCGAGTCGGGAGGTGTGGCATGAATCGGCACTATTACATCAGTGACAATCTCAACGATCTTGAATCCGTTGAATATGAACTGGAAGCCAGCGGCATCAATTCCGAACAGATTCATGTGCTCAGTCAAAACGTTGCCGATGTCGAACAACATCACCTGCACGAAGTTAACTCGTTAATGGAACAGGATGCTGTTCACTCGGGTGAGATTGGCGCGGTGATCGGCTTGCCACTGGCGGCACTGGTACTCGTTGGCGCGTATTGGATGGGCTGGACCGAATCCGCCGCAGGCTGGATGCCCTTTATCTTCCTTTCCATTGTCATTTTGGGCTTCTGCATCTGGGAAGGCGGTTTTTTCGGGTTCCAGGTGCCGAACACTCACTTCCGCAATTTCAAGCAGCTGGTAACCGAGGGCAAACATATCTTCTTCGTCGATGTTGAGCCGAACCAGGAATCGGTACTGGATCAGGTCATCAAACAACATCCAAAGCTGACGATCGCCGGCACTGGAGCGGCCGCCCCCCATTGGACAGTGGCCTGGCAGCACAAATGGCATCAGTTCAAGCGAGTGATATCGGGTTAGCGCCTGGAGACTCAAGGCCATCCGCAAACGGCTTACTGGCCAAAGAAAATGACCCGGCTGAGGAAAATGTAGTCAGCCTCGGTGGCCATCAGTCCGACGAGCACCAGCAAACACAAGGGCGGCACCAATATGGCGTAGACCATGGCCAGCCGCTCCCAGGCCATATGCATGAAGATGGAGACAATTAAACCTGCCTTCAACAGCATGAAAATGATGATCAGGGACCACCGAAGGTAGCCATGGAAGTGGAAATAGTCGACAAGGTACGACAGCGTGCTGAGGACAAATAACAGCCCCCAGATTTTAAGGTACAAACTGATTGGATGTTGCTGACCCTGAGCATGTTCCATCACCCGTGCTCCTCTACCATAAATAGAAGAAAGCAAAAATAAACACCCACACCAAATCCACGAAGTGCCAGTAAAGCCCGGCTATCTCGACGTTCTGATAGTTTCCGGAGCGTTCATAATCTCCGCGCAAAACTTTCAGCGCCACAATGCTGAGGTAGATGGCGCCGATTGACACATGCAGTCCGTGAAAACCGGTAATCATGAAGAAGCTGGCACCAAATTGCGCCGCCCCCATGGGGTTCCCCCACGGACGCACCCCTTCTGCGATGAGCTTGCTCCATTCAAATGCCTGCATGCCGACGAACGTCACACCCAAGGCTGCGGTCGCCAGCATCAGGGCCGTCGTTTTCGCGCGATCACGGCGATAGGCGAAGTTAACGGCCATGGCCATGGTGCCGCTGCTACTGATCAGCACAAAGGTCATGATGGCGATCAGGATAAGCGGGATTTCCCTTCCTGCGATCGTCAAGGCAAACACTTCACTCGGGTTCGGCCAGGCCGTAGTGATGGTCATGCGTACTGACATGTAGCCGGTTAAAAAACAGGTGAATATAAACGTATCGCTGAGCAGGAATATCCACATCATCGCCTTGCCCCAAGGCACCTGCTTGAAGGCGTCTTTGTCCGAGGACCAGTCGCTGGCGATGCTTTGCCATCCTGGCGCCGGTGGCGAGCCGGGTGGATTGGATGAGCTGGGCTCGATTTGGGCTTGGGCTTGGGCTTGCGGGTGCGATGCCATGGCTTTTCACCTCAGGCCGCAGAATCTGGCGATGGCTTCATAGGTTTGCGGCGTGCTGGACAGCAGAGCGAACAGCACGAACCAGAGACCCAACAAGTAATGCCAATAGATGGCACAGAGTTCTACGCTGGCGCTCAGTTGCGCCAATGGCACATGACGCAGGAATCTGGCGACGATCCAGCACCAGGCGATCAGCCCGCCCAGCAGGTGGAGCCCATGCAGGCCGGTCAACAGATAGAAGAAACTGTTGGCCGGATTGCTGGCGACAAAGTAGCCCAAGGCGACAAACTGCTGCCAGACCCAGACTTGCCCCGCCAGAAAGGCAATTGCAAAGACGCCACCCAATGCGAAACCAATGACGGTCGCGCCCGGGCGAGCCTTTCGGGCAGCCACACGTGACCACTGCAGTGCGATGCAACTCAATAGCAGAAAAGCCGAATTCAGCCATAGCGGCCGCAGATCGCCTAACGGCGCCAAAGGCTCAGTCAGGGGTAGCCAGTCGGCCATTTGTGAACGGGCAATAAAGGCAATCAGGAAGAGGAAGAATAACGAACTCACCACCACCAGAAACAAGCGCAAGCCTACTCTTGCGATTTGACTTCTATTGGCACCCTCGGCGGCCTGAACGCCCTCAGGGTCGCGATTCCAACTGCCGCCGGGGTCAGCGCCGTCGGCGTTTCTCAATAGCAGTCTGTTCATGTCTTGACGTCCGCTATTTTAGTCCCGGCACTGAGTTGCCGCATCTGCTCCAGCTCCTCGGCGGAGACCGTTTGCGGCACGAAATCCTGTTCTATCCCCGGCACGCTGTAGTCATAGGCCCAGCGATGCACGACCGGCAATTTCTCGCCCCAGTTACCGTGTTTCGGCGGGGTGTGCAGCGTTTGCCATTCCAGGCTGGCCCCGCCCCAGGGATTACTGCCGGCGGGCTTGCCCTTGAATGCGCTCCAGGCCATGTTGAACACGAACAGCAACTGGGAAACACCGACAGTCAATGCGATCACCGTAATGAAGGCATTCAGCTCTTGCGCCGACTGCGGGATGAACGCGTAGTTTTCATAGGCGTAGTAGCGACGTGGCATGCCCTGGAAACCCAGGTAGTGCATGGGGAAGAAGATGGCGTAGGTGCCCAGGAAGGTAATCCAGAAATGCAGCTTGCCCAGGGTGTCGTTGTACATGCGCCCGGTGACTTTCGGGAACCAGTGATAAATACCGCCGAACACCACCAATACCGGTGCGACCCCCATGACCATATGAAAATGGGCGACGACGAAATAGGTGTCCGAGAGCGGAATATCCACGATCACATTGCCGAGAAACAACCCGGTCAGACCGCCGACCAGGAAGGTGACGATAAAGGCCAGGGCAAACAGCATCGGCACGGTCAGATGGATGTCGCCGCGCCACAGGGTCAGTACCCAGTTATAGACTTTCAGCGCGGTCGGTACCGCGATGATCAAGGTGCTGACGGCGAAAAAAAAGCCAAAGTACGGGTTCATTCCGCTGACATACATATGGTGCGCCCAGACCACAAAACTCAGTACCCCGATCGCAACAATGGCCCACACCATCATTCGGTAGCCGAAGATGTTTTTACGCGCATGGGTGCTGATCAGGTCGGAGACCAGGCCAAATGCAGGGAGGGCAACGATGTAGACTTCCGGGTGGCCGAAAAACCAGAACAAGTGCTGGAACAATATCGGGCTGCCACCCTGGTGATCGAGCTGCTGCCCCAGCGAGACCATCGCCGGCATGAAGAAGCTGGTGCCCAACAGCTTGTCAAACAACATCATGACCGCGCTGACGAACAACGCCGGGAAGGCCAGCAAGGCCATGATCGAGGCCATGAAGATGCCCCACACCGAGAGCGGCATGCGAAACAATGTCATGCCGTGCGTGCGCGCCTGCAATACGGTGGTGACGTAGTTCAACCCGCCCATGGTGGCGGCGACAATGAAAATCGCCAGTGAGACGAGCATCAGGACAATGCCCCACTCGACGCCCGGTGTCCCCTGGGCGATGGACTGTGGCGGATAGAGCGTCCAGCCGGCACCCGTGGGGCCGCCCGGGACGAAAAAGCTGCTGAGCAACACCACTACCGCCAGCAGGTAAAACCAGAAACTGAGCATGTTGACATAGGGGAAGACCATGTCGCGGGCGCCCACCATCAGCGGGATCAGATAGTTGCCGAAGCCCCCCAGAAACAAGGCCGTCAGCAAGTAGATGACCATGATCATGCCGTGCATGGTCATCGCCTGATAATAAGTATTGGCATCCATGAACGCCAAACTGCCAGGGAAGCCTATCTGCATGCGCATCAAGCCGGACAGCACCAGGGCGACAAGCCCCACGAACAGAGCCGTCAAGGAATATTGAATGGCTATGACCTTGTGGTCCTGACTCCAGATGTATTTGGTCAGGAAGCTTTTGGGCTCGTGCAGTGCTTCTGTTTCGGCTTGCTCCGCATAGGCCATCACGTCATCCTCGTTCCGAAGTTTCAGTGTGTTTCTGGCTGCTTTACGGCTACTTCCCTGGCTCCGCCTTGGTCGCATCAGCGTCAGCATTCGCTTTGGATTTGATAAAAGCGATCAGTGCATTCAGTTCCTCGTCACTCGGAGCCAGGGCCGGCATGACGGCTGCGTAGCCCTTGACGATTTTGGCATTGGGATGAAGAACCGAATCTTTGATATAGCCCTCATCGACCTTTACGCTCGTATCGTCGGCAAGGGTTTCCGTCTTGCCATACAGACCCAGCCAGCTGGGGCCGACGCCCTTGTTGCCATCGACGCTGTGGCAGGCCAGGCAGCCAAGCGACCCGGCCAGTCGCTGCCCCTGCGCCACCAGGTCTTCGCCCGGGCTCGACGCTTCGCCGGTCGAAGGTTGATCGTCTTGCGGTGCAGCACCCAGTGATTTGATCAGGGCGATGACAGCTCCCAGTTCGTCGTCCTTGAGAGTATAGGCCACCATGACCGGTGGGTAGCCCTGTACCAGGCGAGCCTTCGGATCGACAATCGACTCCTTCAGGTAGGCCTCGTCGACCCGCACACTGGTGCCATCGGCAAGCTGTTCAGTGCGGCCGTACAGCCCCTTCCATCCCGGGCCGAGACTGGCACTGCCATCCTGGCTATGGCAGGCCTTGCAGCCTAGCTGTTCGACCAACTGGCGGCCTTTTTCCAGCACGCTGTCTCGACCGGGTTTGGCAGTTGTGGTCAATGTCTGCGCAAAAGTCGGTTGGCCTTTTAGCCATTGATCGAAGACGCCCTGCTCTTCCACGATCATATGGCCACGCATGTTGTAATGACCTACACCACAAAATTCAGCGCAAAGGACTTCGTATTTTCCGGTTTTAGTCGGCGTAAACCAGAAGTACGACACCATCCCTGGCACCATATCCATCTTGCTGCGAATTTGCGGTACATAGAAATCGTGCAGGACATCTTTAGAGCGCAGTAAAACTTTCACCGGCCGATCGAGCGGAAGGCGAACTTCATTATTCATGACCAGCACATCGTCCTGCCCGGCAGGGTCCCTGGGATCAAGGCCGAGGGGATTGGTGGAGTCGACAAACTTTATATCCGACTTGCCCAGCTTTGCGTCTTGCCCGGCAAAACGATAGGCCCACTGCCACTGCTGGCCGACCACTTCAAGTTCGTAGGCATCTTTCGGTACCCGGATGAAATCGTTGTAGACAACCAGACCTGGCGCCAACATCCCGGCGATACCTGCCGAAGTAACGATGATCAACCATGATTCCAGCTTTTTGTTTTCCGGCTGATAGGCCGCCCTGGAACCCGCCTTGTGACGATACCGAATCACCGCTACCGCCATGAACCCGGTGATGGCAATGAAAAATATCCCGCTGATGATCAGGGTGATGAACAGGGTGGTGTCTATGGATCCCCAGTTGGAAGCGGCCGGTGTCGCATGCCAGGGCGCCAGTATGTGGAATAGCACGGAGGCAATAACGATGAGTATCAAGACAATTGCTATTGCCATTTGCTCTTCATCCTATTCCTGTTGTTCATTGCTCATGCAATAAGCATCGCCACTGACGTCCAAGCAGGGCCGACAAATACCACCCGTCCGGGCGTTAAAGTCAGTAAGAAGTATAGAGCGATCGGCTTGTACCGTGAGGCCGGCAAGGGAGTTCCGGTTGCCAGCTATACTTGAGTGCTGATGACGGATGGCAAAGTTCGCCCGCAAGCGCCCGCAAAGTTCGAACCCTGCCCTTGCAGCGTCGTCAAACGAATGTGGTGACATTGAGCAGGGACGATAGCCACACAGTCCAGCAATCCACATGGGAGGTTTCGTCATGAGTGCCCTGACGATCGAAGGCTGGTGCAAAACCAGCAGCGACCAAAAGTCCACCCCGATGGGGGAAGTCCATTTCTACGTCGACGGACCGCTCCATCTCCGTCTGGAAGAGGCCGAAGAGCGCCTGCAGAAGACCCACGAGCGTGAAGCCATGGTCGATGTCGATATGGACTCGATGGATTTGATCATGCCCGAGGGATTCGCGCCCTTGTCCGACTGTCAGATGCGTGTCTATCTGCACCACGAACGCGGTCAGTTTCATCTGGTCGGGCATCGTGCGAGCGATGGCAGCCTGATTTATACCAACGCGGTGTTGATCGATCAGCTGCTTGAGTAGCGGCGAGAGATTCGCTGCACCGATTTTCCTGCGCGGTGCGGTGCTGAAAACTCACTGATCGTTGAACCGGACACTCGGAGTCTCAAGACCTGGCGTACCGCAACGCGTGCCCGCTAGTCCTCAAAGCGCCCGGTGGAATCCCGATCGCGCTCATAGCGTCGTGTGAGTGCAAAGGCCGGCAACCAGGCCTCACGTCGCACGACCCAGCTCTCATAGGTCGGCTTCAATTGGTCCGGGGCATCCAGCGACCCGAGGTTCACTTCGATTTCGTCTGCGCTGCGCGCAAACACGGATGAACCGCAGTGCGGGCAGAAATGCCGTCCGGCGTAGTCACGTGTTTCGCCCTCGATCGTCACGGCATCCTGATGAAATATCGCGGATGCGTGAAACAGCGCCCCATGATGCTTGCGGCAGTCGAGACAGTGACAAACGCCCACCCGGAACGGGCGCCCCGATGCGACAAGGCGCACCTTGCCGCACAAACAACCGCCGGTGAATCGGTCCATGGGTTATCTCCTCCAGGCCGTCCGCAACGGCGTATCAGCGTGGAAACAGGAACGTCACGGCGGCGCGAAAGCCCCAGCCTTGCGGGCCGTCTTCCGGGCTGTCGAGCCAGTAGCGCGGGCCGGCCTGCACCGTCAGCGGTTGACCGCCGATCTTCAACAATTGGGTGACCGTGAGGTTGACCGGTACCGACCATTCCCGCGATTGCCAGTTGTAGGTTGACTCGGTGTTGACCCCGTAGGTCGTAAGCGTATGGGTGGTGTACGAGAGGAAGGGTTGCAGGAAGGTCTGGTTGACCTTTTCCTTGTCGTCCGGCGGGCTGTCGTCCAGGCCCCAGATATGGTTGGCCAGAATGCCGCGGGTCCAGCCATTGGACTGTTTCAACGCCACCCCCGTCGGGCCCAGGCCCCACTGCTCGCTGCCGAGCAACTCGTCACTGCCGGTCGGTATCAGCAACGCCGGGCCGGCACCGAGTATCCAGCCACTGGCCGTCGGCTTGGTTGGCGAGAAGAAAAAACTCTGGGTGATATCGCCGCTGCCGGTTTTGTCCGCCGCGCCATCGGGGGCCAGGCCGTGCTGATCGATGATCGGCAAAATGGTGCGAGAAATGAGATTCCAGTCCTCGTTCAGGGCAAACGGCAGCACCGGCTGGATATTGGTCACGCTGTGCATGCCCTCCCCGGTCGGCCCCATTTTCTGGTCCCAGTTGTACTGCACCGGCAGGCTGTACATCGCGGCGACCGGGTTGAGGGCTTTCTTCGCCAACTCTGCCGCATCCTCGCCCTGAGCCAACGGGATGAAGCCCAACGCAACGACGAGTGTCGACGCGCTACCCATCCACCCTTCTTTCAAATCCATCTCACTCACCTGTCGTTGTCAAAAACCGGCGTTGCAAAGGGTTAGCGTAGGCAACTGTGATCGATGTGCAACCCGGCCCTGCCCCTCGCTGGCCGTGTGTTTAACGGTTTTTGAGAGTTTTTGATTCGGATTATCCCGCTGCTGCAGGCAGCATTCGGCCCGCATTGACCGGCGTGCAAACACCTGTACCCGAATGACAACTTTCATCACGTGAGAACCGAACACATGGGCATGTCGAATAAATGGATTGCGGGTATTGCTTTGAGCTGTGTATTTCAGGTCGGCTGTGTCTCGCAAGTGGCGCAACAGGAGCAATACTCGGGCTTCCTGGGCAATTACCAGGGCCTGGAGGAGCAAACGACACCGAGTGAACAGAAGGTCCTGCGCTGGGTATCGCCGGGGTTCGATCCTCGCGCGTACTCCACTGTGGTGTTCAGGCAGATGGAGCTGTACCCGTCGCCGAAGCCGACCGCGCGCGTCAGCCTGAAGACCCTGCAAGACCTGCAATTGATGGCCAGCAACAGCGTCAAGCAAGCCTTTTCCCGCCGCTATGCGATCGTCCCTTATCCACAACTGGCACCGACCAATTCGCGATCGCTGATCCTGCAAGCGGCGATCACTCACGTCAGCGCCAACAACGAAGGCATGCACTGGTATGAGGCCGTTCCAATCGGCGCCATTGTCGGGGCCACACAAGCAGCCACCGGCCATCGGGATCAGACTGCCGAGATGTACATCGAAGCCAACCTGATCGATGCCAAGACCGGTATGCCGGTCGCGAAGATGGTTCGCAAGGTGTTTGGCGCGACACTCGACAATGCCCAACAGCCGGTGCTTGCCAGTGACTTCAAGGTCGCGCTCAAAAGCATGACAGACGATATGCAGGCCCTGCTCCTCAAGCACTGATGCCTGGATAAACCCCATCGCACGCAGACGGGCATGGGGTTTCAACCGCGCTTGTTCCCTGACAAACCGTCAGCCGTGCCGACGCCTGACGTGAGACCCCATCATGAAAATACTGGCCCATACCCTCGCGGTGCTGATGCTGTTGCAGAGCACCAGCGCCCTGGCAGTGACGGTGATCCCCCTCAAAGGACAGACTTCCCAGGCCATCGCGCAGGACACCAGTGCCTGCCAATCCCAGGCCAACGCACAACATCCGGTACAAAGCACCGTGCCAACCGGTGGACGAGCAAAGGGCGCCGCAACCGCCGCCGTGGCCGGGGCGACCGCGGCTGAGGTCCGGGGCCGCCAACATGAAAACGTCTATGACCAGATCGACGACGACACCCGGCAAGACTATCGCCAGAACCACGCGCGCAGTGCCGCGGCGGCCGGCGCCGTGGTGGGGGCTTCCAGACAACGCCAGGCGCGCCGGCAGAATAATGCGGCGAGCGAGCAAAACGTCACCGCCAACAACTCCGTCTATAGCAGCTGCCTGCAGCAGCGTGGCTACGATGTCTTGCCTTGATCGGCGGCGACAATGACCAGAAACATTGGCCGACCTTCTTCACCATGACTCAACGAACCGAACCGAATCGAATTTGAGGACTTCACCGATGCGCCTTGCAGGTGTTCCTGTCGTGATGCTCGCTTCCTGGCTCCTGGCCGGTTGCGCGGCCTCCCCTAACAACCCGACCTCATCGCTGCAAACGGACAAATCGCCCGAGCAGTATGTCGACTGCCTTGTACCGAAGTTGAAAGACAACGCGATGAGCCCGGTCGTATCCGGGAGCGAGCGCAGTTACCGGGTTGTCGTTTCGAGCAAAATTGCCGTAGACACCGTGCTGGAAACCCACAGGGCACAGGATGGTGGCAAGGTGTATTTGTACGAGCGCCAGTTGCTGGCCTCGACCTTCAGGCCATCGAGCATCGAGCGTGCCGCGCAGGAATGCCTGTAACGCCGATACCCCCCGCAAAAAAGGTTCTTCACGCCTCCCGGGAACCTGTAGGAGCCAGCCTGCTGGCGATGGACTCCAGTGCGCCGCGTTCATCCAGGTCACACGCGTTATCGTTGACGACCATCGCAGGCAAGCCAGCTCCCACAGGGGGCCCTGCCCACGCTGAAACTGTAGGAGCCAGCCTGCTGGCGATGGACTCCAGTGCGCCGCGTTCATCCAGGTCACACGCGTTATCGTTAACGACCATCGCTGCGATGCGGCGACCCGACAAGCCAGCTCCCACATGGGACCATGCCCACGCTGAAACTGTAGGAACCAGCTTGCTGGCGATGGACACAAGTGCCCCGCGTTCATCCGGTTCACACGCGTTATCGTTAACGACCATCGCTGGCAAGCCAGCCCCTGCAATTTCCCGAACGCAAAAAAAAACCCCGCGTCCTCCATGAAGGGCGCGGGGCAAATGCCGTTGAACGAGAGGTGAGGATCGTTTACGCCGCGCATGAACGCGATGAGAGTCAACGCTCCTCGAGATCCATTAAAAGCGCTAACGAGCCTGGTTCAAAGCTAATTGAAATCAAAAATAATCTGCCGTTGACCGGGTGCACAAACAACAATCATTGACTTGTATTGTGAACCTCTCGACCCGTCCGGGAGCAACCAATGCCTTGTCCGGACAGCGCAGGCAATCCGCCCAGACCCTGGCTACACGCAAATCCACCCACCCGAGCTTGCAGTTTTCGGATAGCGCAAAACATCCATTCAAAGCATCATTCGTACTGTCAAAATCAAAACCCGTGGGTCATCCAGCAATGCTTTTCCTTCGTTTGATTCAACTGATACCGCTGACAGGCAGGGCTGTTTACCGCGCCGCGCGCTCCTGAACCGAGCCGGTCCCGCATCGTAAAGGCTCCACAGTGAGCCTTGCGCCTGGTCCTCATCCATTTCATCTCCCAGTCCCGAATGTACCGAGCCAACTCCGGCCCCTATACTCAGGCCAGTACGCCTGATCGGAAGATTTCTATGAGCTACACCTTCAAGTTGAAAAATGGTGCCGTGGCGAAATTCGACCCGGACAGCGCCATGCTCACCCTTACAACACCCCATGGAGATGTACAGAATTCCACGCTAGGTAGAGCCGAGTCGCGTCTATTGGACCTGCTGCTCATGGAGCCAGGTGTCACTAAAAGCCGCGATGAGATCATCGACTACACCTGGAATGACCGCGTGGTTGCTTCCGGCAGTTTGAACCAAACCGTTTTCTCACTACGAAACATTTTGAATGACAGTCGCGATCACGAGATCCTGATGACTGTTCCTCGCCGGGGATATTGCTTCAACCGGCACTTTGTAGTCGATGCAGCAGCAGAAGTACCGCCACCTTCAGAAGAAACTGTGCAGCCACCCGCCGCCACGCCTGGACAACGACCGCCGCCGGATGGCGATGAGTTGCTGGCGCCCTCAAGTAACACCGAAAAATCCACCCGCATTACCAAGGCGCAACTGATCGCTTATATCGTGACCCTGGCAGTGGTTGCCTTGACGGTCTTTCAGTTCGACTTCGAAGCGCCAAAAATTGAAATTTCCAGCGTCGACAAGAATGGACTGATCATCCACGCCGTAGGCAATGACCTTGCCGAGGCACAAGCGTTGATGGAACTGTCGGCCAAACAATCAGAACAGCTTCCACTCAACCTGAAGGGGCAAGTCTGGATCAACCTGTATAAAACCAACTATTCCGTTTCGTGCATTCGCCCGGATCTAAGCACTGCAAATCTACAATTAAACAGCAGCGAAAGAGACCTCGCCATGATGATTCGTCAATGCTTGGAAGTCACCTTATGAAGTTTGAAATCCCGCAAGCGGTTCACTGGCCGGTTATCGCCTTGATCAATGCACTCTGCATTTTCTCCTTTTTTTATTCTCCTTCGCACTACATGGAAAATACCAGCTATCAAACAAAGGCCCGGCAATGGCTGGAAGATCTCAACCAACTCAACACCGAAGAGTATCTCACTATCGGGCATGGTCGACTCACCGGGACCACGCTGGAAAGCCTGAATGGGAAAATCCGCAATGCAACCATATCGGCCAATATAATCAGAGAAAGTAAAACGCAAGTACAAATCAAAATCAGCAACGTCAAACTCAGTCAGGACAATGAACTCTTTGCCATTGAAAAGACCCCTGACCTGTTCTTCAGACGCCAATACGTCTTGCAAGAAGGTGCCATTCTGAACTACGAATTGATACCGACACAAAATAAAAACGCCGTATGTTTTTACATACATGATCTTGGCCGTTTGCGTTGCATGAACCATTAATTGAGTCAGCACCCGCTTGGCACAGGCTCATATCAAAGATTACTCCTAATAAAAATAACAGTTATTGACTTGAATCAGATGGCGTCCCGGAAAAAAATTCCCCGCCAATAATCTCTGGAATCGAGCCTGCTTGATTCTCGTCCGGGACAATGCCCTACACAGGGGAATCAAGTGAAAACAATGCATTTCCTGCGCAGCAATAAATCGACGACCTTCGGATGCCTGGCGGTTCTATTTCTGTCTGCCCTGCCCTTTTGTTCGTTAGCGAGCGACGAACATTCCGTTGAAAGCACGACCATTGAATACTATGAAATTCAAACAAACCCGGATGACACTCAGAAGTTATCGCATCTGAAAATTCATAGTGAGAATGAGTATCATGCGGACGAGCAGGACAGTGATTCAGCCCTCCCTCCTCCACAAAGTGATACCGGAATGAGCTACGCCACCTCGCTCATATTACTTTGAACCTGGCAAATATGAGTTATTGACTTTGGAAGGCGCAGTCGGGGTGAGATTATTTGCAGACCACGCCGTGGCAGAGATGCAGCTGGCACCAGGTTCTGCCTGAATAAACTGTAAATAAGGAAATCGCCTCGATGCTACTGAAAAACTTCGTCACCGTGTCGTTTGGTTTATTGCTCTCTCTCAAGGCCATGGCCGACGACAAGGGCATCTACAGTGCAAAATTGGCGAGTGTCGAAACCAACAAGAAGGCTCCGGATTCTGTGAAAACTGGCTATCAGGTAAAAACGGGTTACCGTATTGACGACTTTTATTCCTTTACGGCGGCAGCCATTGACCCGATGAAACCCCAATCGAAAATCTTCAGCCCGATGGTTGACCCGCGCAACGTACAGCAGCTGGACGACTCACCATCGCACAGCAATTACGCATTTTCAGCGGAACTGGAAATAGTCCGGGGACTCTGACAACCCTCCCGATGCGGCTGTACCTTCATCCAGCATGTGACCGTCACCGCCGCGCGGACAGTCATTGCCTGACCCTAATCATTTAACAGGTGAGCTTTCAATTTCATGAGTATCGCACCTCCCGATGAAATCTTTCATTTGTCTTCCGCCTCGCCGAGCCAACTGAACAGAACAATAGGCAATTGGGAAATGAGCCTTATCCCGACCGAGCATGAGGCGCACATCCGGCAACATAAGCTCTTTCACAGCCCTGAACTGCAATGCAGTCGCCTCGAGTTCGACTCATCCGTCACCCTGGTCAGTTCTGTCCCCGCCGGATTCGTGACATTCGCCATCTCGCAGGCCCCGATTGGCCGCCCCCTCGTGAACAATCAAAAACTACGGCCTGACGAAATCATCGTACTGCACAGCGACGAATCGGTGCATTACACCTGCGAACCGAATGAAACACTGTTCACCCTCACCACAACACTGGAGCACTACGACCGGTGCCGCCAACATCACCCTGTCATAGACATCCTTGCGAACAGAACACGACACAGCTACCAGGTTGATAACTTTCAATTCATACAGGCTGCCATTCAAGCCATCAGCGCTTGCTGTGTCGACATCAATGACTCTGCCTCCCCACAGTACGCTGAAGCAGAGTGTTCAACGATTGCGGTACTTGCGTCTGTATTGCAGTCATTGACCCCCGCTGGCGGCTTTAGACGTAAAGTCCCCACCAGACGGAAGGTGGCGATA
Organism: Pseudomonas sp. GW456-E7; assembly: GCF_059424105.1. Taxonomy (NCBI): domain Bacteria; kingdom Pseudomonadati; phylum Pseudomonadota; class Gammaproteobacteria; order Pseudomonadales; family Pseudomonadaceae; genus Pseudomonas; species Pseudomonas sp. GW456-E7. Next base: position 115,070 of record NZ_JBWKZB010000014.1, read on the forward strand.
GAAGCCATCGAGTACATTCATGACAATATCAAGAAAACGCTCACCATAAAGTCACTCGTAAGGCAACTTGAGACGACTACCCGCACCCTGCATTTTGGCTTTATCGAGACATTCGGGATGTCGCCAATTGCCTATATCAGAAACTTGAGACTCGCCAGTGCCCGCCGCGACCTGATCAATAAAACATGGCCCACTGTGACGGAAACCGCCATGTTCTGGAACTTTCATCATCTGGGCCGTTTTTCCAAGGCCTATCAGACTGCTTACGGAGAGACACCGTCAGAAACGGCCAGGCGCAACTCAGACAGGCCCAGGAACATCACCTCATCCCTATACAATCAGGTCGTTGGCACGTTTCCATCAACTCCCTGAAAATGAGGATTAATAATTTCCGTTGATTAACCCTGGATGCTGACAATTGCTTGTTTTCCCACTCAAGGAGATAAGCATGCTTCATCGAATAAATACGCTGCCACTCAAGCAAAAAATCATGCTGTGCATGAGCGCCTATGTCAGCGGCATCTTGTTGGCCTGGGTCATTGACTGGTACTGAAGAGGTTTAACTCGCGACTGCAAGGTGCACAGTGAAATAATGATACCTCGGGGTTTTCGATGATTTCCGTATATAAAGCGTTATTTGGAAGGCACGCAATCACTGTATGTCTGATTGCTGCAGCGGGTTGGGCCGCATGGTTCTGTGCCGCAGGTTTGGCGGAGTCAGTCATTGCACGGAAGTTGAATAACGTTTATGCCGATCTGCGTGCGGCTCAAGTGGAGCCCAATGCGCAGATCGACAAGGTACTGGAAGCCCTCGGCGATCTTGATCGCTCAGGTCAGGAATGCTCCGTCGAGCAGTATTCACAACTGTCCGACCTGGTTAAAGACCTGCGATTTGTTGATCAAGCGGCAATCCAGTTGCCCAATGGCAAGCTCTGCTCCTCCTATGGACAAGAACTGCCGTCGATGCTGGCCGGTAATGAGAAGCGCAAGTTCTCCGTTGGCAAGCGAACCTATTGGGTCGATTCCGGCCACGCTGTTTCTGCGGACACCGACTTTATCATCGTGTCGGAACAGTCGACCTACGTCTGGGCAAACAAGAAGATCCTGCTCGACAACTTGAAGTTTCCCGAGGACCTGCAACTGGACCTCATCGGCCCCGGCGGCGCAGTACCCATTGCCTCTACTGGCCTCAAGCCCCTGCAGATGCTGAAGCCGTTCCACCTTGAAGAACTGGTCACCTCGGCAGACAAGGCCCTCATCGCTTTTGCGGGCAACCGAAATGAACTCATCTCGGTCATTTCACTTCCGTCGAGTTACCTGACAGGTCTCAAATTCAAATTATTCATTGGCCTTGCGTGCGTGTTCGCCGCGCTGCTCTTGCTCGCAAGGCGTATCCAACGGCATTACACCTCTACTGCCGTACGACTTCGCAAAGCCCTGAACGCCAATACGCTGGGTGTTCACTATCAGCCGATCGTCAACTTGAAGACGGGCTATCTGGTGGGTGCCGAATCACTTTCGCACTGGAGCGACAACGGTACCCCTGTGCCTGCGGACGTGTTCATTGCGGTGGCGGAGAAGTCTGACCTGATCCGCAAACTGACGCGTTCGGTGATTCGACAAGTAGCGGAGGATTACAGCACTTACCTTTGGGCGTGCAAGGATTTCTACATTACGGTCAATCTGTCCGCCCAGGATATTCAGGACCCGGACTTTCCAGACTATGTGGCCAGCGTGCTGGCAACCTACAACATGCCTGTGTCAGCCATGGCCTTTGAAATCACCGAAAGAACCATGCTCGACCAGAAGCCAGCCGCCATGCAATTGCGACGGCTTCGGGCGTGCGGTCATCGCATCGCCGTGGACGACTTCGGTATCGGCTATTCCAACCTCTCGCTCCTCGATTCAGTGCCTTTCGACATTCTGAAAATAGATCGCTCGTTCATCGCCGGCGACAAGATCGCAGCCGAGGATGCCCTGTGGCGACACATTGCCCAGCTGGCCAGGTCGCTAAGACTCAAGGTCGTGGCCGAAGGTGTCGAGACTGCGGAGCAACTGCCGCATCTGGTTGCAGAGGGCGTCCTGTTGGCACAAGGCTGGCTGTTCTCCAAAGCGCTGCCTGCCCAGGCACTGGCAAGGCGCTACTTTCAATGCCCGGCAAACAACCCGCCTCACGACCCGAAAATATCAATCAATGATTTCTATTAGCCCCCCATGGCCCCTCAAATGCTCGCCGAACCCTAACACCTGACAAACCTGTACAAGGACTCCACTACACATGCTACTTCGAAACCTTGGCTTCGCTTCACTGCTATCGCTGCTGTCTTTCCAGGCGCTCGCTGATGACAAAGGTTTGTATCTTGGAGCTGGCGTAAGCAGCATCCAGACCGAAGAATCCCGACTGGACGACGAGGACACCAGCTACAAAGTTTATGCAGGCTATCGCGTCAACAGCTACCTGGCCTTCGAAGGTGCCTACGTCGATCTCGGTCAATTCAAGGACAAGAACATCGATTTCGAAGGCAAGTCGGCTCAGGCTGCCGCCCACGTCGGCTTTCCGCTGGGTGATCGGGTGCGGTTGTTCGGCAGTGTCGGTGCCCACGCCTGGGACGCCGACGGCAATGCCACCGACGACGATACCGGGGTTGACCTGACCTACGGCCTCGGCGTGGAGTTCGATGTCTTTCGCAACATCGGTGTGCGCGCTGAATACGAAGTGCTGGAGGTCGGAGAGATCGACCTGAACCAGACGACTGCATCCGCCTATATGCTTTTTTAACACCGCTGCAACTGAGCGACCGGTCCACGGTCGCTCATCGAACTTGCCGCAATGTCCGTCCTCGCCCTGCCCCCCCTGCCATTATTTCAACGTCTCCTCCGACTCTTGCGCCGGCACCATGTACCACTTGTCCCTGGGCACCCATTTCTCCTGTTGCGGATCACCCAGATAGTGCGGCGACATGATCTGTACGCCGTACTCGTTGAACACATCCTGGATGTTGGCGTGCAGCATGCTCAGCAGCACTGCTCGTGGCCGTGGCTGACTGGGGATGGCCTGGGCCACCAACCGGTACTCGGGGTAGAAATCCGACAACGCCGTCTGGAATACCTGCGGCGGTGGGGTTTCGAGGACGCCGGGCGTGCGTCTGGCGGCTTCCAGCAACATCCCTTCGACCTGTCGCCAGGGGGTGTCATAGCCAATGGTGACCACGGTGTCGACCACATATCCGGGGCCTTGTACCACCCGTGAATAGTTCTTGGTGACCGTGCCGGTGATCATCGAATTGGGCAAGGTCAGCACCTCGCCCAGGCCGGTACGAATGCTGGTGGTGAACATGCCCAGTTCAGTGACCGTGCCTTCGTGCTCGCCAATGCGCACGAATTCACCGGGGCGCAGGGTCCGGGTGTACGTCAGGATCAACCCGGCCGCCGCCTGCCCGACGACGCTGGAAGCACCCAGCGAGATCATCAGGCCGACCAGCACCGACAAGCCTTTGAACGCATCGGTACCGGCACCCGGCAAGTAGGGATAAGCCATGGCCAGGGCAAACAGCCAGATCGCCAGCGACGTCAGGCGCTGGGTGGGTTTCAGGGTTTCGTGGTTCAGCCAGTTGAAGGTGCCGGGCGTGGCCATGCGCCGCAGTATCCGCCGAGAGAAGGCTGTCGCGCCTCGCGCAATGAAGAAGATCGCCAGCGCCACGCCAAGCCCGGGGATGGCCCCGAGAATCCCTTGCAGCAAATAGTCGGCGACTTCCAGCAGATAGTTGTTAAGGCTTTCACCCCAGGGCCGGGTATAGGGAAAACGCGACAGGACAAACCCCAGCCACTCGTAGGTGAGCAACAGCACGATGACCCAGCGCAGCACTTCCAGCACACGGCTGACCAAGGGATAGAGGAAGTTGGCGTCGATCAGCGGCACCCGCCCGACCTTCAGGGCCTGGGTGTGCCGATGCATCAGGTCGGGCAGTTTTTTCAGCAGTTTGCGCCGTAGAAAAGCCATGGCCAGGAGCAGGCCCAGATAGATACCGGTGGCGAGCAGCGCGGCGCCCACCGACCGGAGTATCAAGTGCAGGCTGCGAGCTTCCTGGGTTTCGGCCACCACCTGACGCAGTTTTTCAGCCGCGGCTTCGGCGGCTTGCTGCACCGAGTCGAATTCGGTGGCATCGAAATCGTTGGGCGTAACGATGAAAGCGCGGCGAGAACCGAGCAGCACCATGTAGCTTGTCATGATCGGGTCGAGGGTAACCTTCAGGTCGTCGGCCTCGTCCAGCGCCTCTCCGATCACCGCTTTCGCCCGTTTGACCCGCGAGGCCGGGGCTTCACCGAGGAGAGTCGCGCGAAACACCACGACACTGCGGTTGGCCACTTTCAGTTCAGCAGGCGCATCGGCCACCTTTGGTGAATCCTCGGCCCACAGCTGCAACGACCAGAACAACCCGAAAACAGTGAACAATACAACGAGCAGCCTGCTCCGCATCTGTCAGATCCCTACTTCACAAATTTCTGGTCGAGTGTACGTACCGCAGCGTAGTTCACCGATGAACGGTTGTCAGATGGGTGCTTCTGTAGGAGCGAGCCTGCTCGCGAAAAACCAGAGAACACCGCGGGGCACCTGCCAGCCCGCGTTATCGTTGACGACCATCGCGAGCGAGCTCGCTCCTACAGGGTTTGTGTTTTCGCCGGCGACCAACGCCATCTGTAGGAGCGAGCCTGCTCGCGAAAAACCAGAGAACACCGCGGGGCACCTGCCAGCCCGCGTTATCGTTGACGACC
>NZ_JBWKZB010000014.1:119939-123962 GCF_059424105.1 Pseudomonas sp. GW456-E7
ACCATCGCGAGCGAGCTCGCTCCTACAGGGTTTGTGTTTTCGCCGGCAGCCAATGCCCTCTGTAGGAGCGAGCCTGCTCGCGATAAACCGGAGAACACCACGGGGCACCTGCCAGCCCGCGTTATCGTTGACGACCATCGCGAGCGAGCTCGCTCCTACAGTTACGGTGTGTTCAGTATCTGATCAAGGGTTCACCTGGTAACCCTTGCCCTGCAAACAGCTGGTGTAAGCCGACGTGGTGTTCGCCTGCGTGGTTTTCGATTGCTCCCGGCGTTCCTGGCGCTGACGTGATGCACCGACCACGGCGCCGGCCGCCGCCGTCTCCTTGGCGCGGTTCTGGCGATAGTCCTGTTTGGTGTCGTCGTCGACACGATCATAGACCTCGTCACGTTGATTGCCGCGCACCTGGGCCCCAACCGCGCCAGCGGCAGCCCCGGCAGCAGCGCCCTTGATCCGCCCGCCGGAAGGCGTGGAAGCCGTCGAGGTGCTTTGGCTGGCGGCGATGCTGTTGCATTCGTTGATGTCAGCCTGGGTTTGTTGCGAACTTTGCCCTTTCATCGGTACCACCGATTGCGCCCATCCCGGGGCACTCAAAACCGACAAGGCGAGACACAGACTGATAGGTGACAGTTTTTTCATGATGACCTCCGGATGAACCTGGTTCACCCCCATCAGGAGTTTAGATCAGCCCCCATTAGCCACCCGGTTACTGACCGGCGGTGGGCTCGATTTCCATCACCAGCCGGTCGTCGACACAACGCGCCGGCATCATCATTTTTATCAGGCGCCAATCCCCCGAAGGGGCATGAGGCCGAAAGCAAGGTATGACGTGTATTCAGAACAATGGCGCGGGGATTCGAATGCACTGAAGATCAAACTGTGGGAGCGGGCTTGCTCGCGAATACGGTGGGTCAGCCGACATCAATGTTGACTGTGCCACCGTATTCGCGAGCAAGCCCGCTCCCACAGGGTTAGCGGTGTTGATCAGGCCTTGGTGGCCAGTGGATAGAGCTTGTCATCGAACTGCGACAGCTTCGGGAATACCAGGGGTTGGTCGTCGCTCAAGTGCTGCAAACGCTGGCCGTAATCAACCAGAAATTGCTGGCGCGCCTCTTCGCTGATGTACGGCACATGCCAGGCCACGAAGGGTTCCAGCACATCGAAGCCGACGTAAGCCAGGGTTCCGCGCAGGATAGGCCGCAGCATGTCCTCCAGCGGGCCGTGGATCGCGCCTTCGCCAAACATGTGTTCACGGCCACCCAGGGTCACGGTCACCAGCGCTTTCTTGCCGGCCAATCCACCCTGATCGTAGAAGCGCTTGCCGCCATAGCAGATGCCGGACACCAGCACCCGGTCGATCCAGCCCTTGAGCATGGCCGGGGTGGAGAACCAGAAGATCGGGAAGTTGAGGATCAGCAGGTCGGCCCACAGCAGTTTGTCCAGCTCAGCCTGGATGTCCGGCGCCAGCGACTGGCTCTTCACGCCCAGGCGTTGTTCCAGGGCGTAGACCAGGTACTCGGGGTTTTCCCGATTCGAGAAGTCGGCGTCGCTGGCCACCGGGTTCCAGTTCATTTTGTACAGGTCGCTGACCTGCACTTCGTGGCCCTGGGCTTCGAGCGTGGCGACGGCCTGGTCACGCAGGGCGGCGGTGAAGGATTGCGGCTCCGGGTGAGCGTGGACGATCAGTACTTTCATGGTGGTTCCTTAGACTTTTTCCAGCGTATCGGTTGAAGGTGTGCAAGCGCGCGTGGCCAGCAAGCGGTCGAGCCAGTCGGGGTCCATTTGCGGTTCGGAAGAAAACAGCAGCCCGGTGTAGTCCTGGTGCGGCGGGGTGAAGATCTGGCTGCGCGAGCCATGGTCCACCACCCTGCCCCGTTGCATCACCAATACCTCATCGGCAATTGCCCGCACAGTAGCAACATCGTGAGTGATGAACAGATAGGCGACACCCAGTTGTTGCTGGATGCGGTTGAGCAATTTCAGTACGCCTTCGGCGACCAGTTGGTCGAGGGCCGAGGTCACTTCATCGCAGATGATCAGTTGCGGATCCGCCGCCAGGGCCCTGGCGATGCAGATGCGTTGCTTCTGCCCGCCCGACAGTTCCCGGGGCTGACGCTCCATGAAGGTCGCCGGGTCGAGTTCGATCATCTCCAGCAGTTCCGCGACCCGGGCACGCATGGCCTTGCCCTTGAGGCCCAGATAAAACGTCAATGGCCGACCGATGATGTCGACGATGCGCTGGCGCGGGTTCAGCGCCGTGTCGGGAATCTGGTAGATCATCTGGATGCGCCGCAGTTGCTCCTTGCTGCGTTGGCGAAAGTCCGCGGGCAAGGGTTCGCCGTCGTACAGCACCTGGCCGTAAGTCGGCGGCAGCAAGCCGGTGATCAGCCGCGCCGTGGAGCTCTTGCCGCTACCGGATTCGCCGATCACTGCCAGGGTCTGGCCGCGATACAGCTTCAACGATACATCGTGCAGCACCGGTTGCCGGCCATAACTGGCGCAGCTATTGCGCAGTTCCAGCAACGGTTGTTCCTGTTGCGGACTGGCCTTGGGCTCGGTGCGGAAACTGCGCACCGCCCACAGCGACTTGGTGTAGTCCTCCTGCGGGTCGCCGAGCATCTTGCGGGTCTCGGCCTCTTCCACCAGTTTGCCGTGGCGCAGCACCATGATGCGGTCGGCCATCTGCGCGACCACCGCCAGGTCGTGGCTGATGTAGATCGCCGCGCTGCCATAGGTCGCCACGGCATCGCGAATGGCGGCGAGCACTTCAATCTGGGTGGTGACGTCCAGCGCCGTGGTCGGTTCGTCGAAGATGATCAGGTCCGGGTGACAAGCCATGGCCATCGCGGTCATGACCCGCTGCAACTGGCCGCCGGAGACCTGGTGCGGATAGCGCTGGCCGATGGTTTCGGGGTTGGGCAGGCGCAACACCCGATACAGTTCCACTGCGTCACGCATGGCCTGGTCGCGGCTCATGCCGCCGTTTTTCACAGCGGTTTCGACGTGCTGGTCGATCAGTCGATGGGCCGGGTTGAACGAGGCCGCCGCACTCTGTGCCACATAGGCAATGCGCAGTCCCCGCAGTTTGCGCAGGGCTTCAGGCTTGGCCTTGAGCAGGTCGATGCCGTCGAAGTGCACCGAGCCGCCGGTGATCCGGCAGCCGTCGCGGGCGTAGCCCATGGCCGACAGGCCGAGGGTCGACTTGCCCGCGCCGGACTCGCCGATCAGCCCCAGCACTTCGCCCCGTTGCAGGGTCAGGTCGATGCCCTTGATCAGCGGATGCCAGGCGTCTTCGTAATGGCCTTCGATGTGCAGGTCGCGGATTTCCAGCAAAGGTTTTGTGGTCGTCATGTTCAGCATTCCTTGAGGCCGCTGGATTTGTGCAGCATCCAGTCGACGACGAAGTTGACGCTGACCGTGATCAAGGCCACGGCCAGGGCGGGCAGCAACGGACTGATGTCGCCGAAGGTGATCAGCACGGCGTTGTCGCGCACCATGCTGCCCCAGTCGGCGGTGGGCGGTTGAATGCCCAGGCCGAGGAACGACAACGCACTGATGAACAGGAACACGAAGCAGAAACGCAGGCCGAACTCGGCAATCAGCGGTGCCGCGGCGTTGGGCAGCACCTCGCGGGTCACCAGCCAGCACAGGCCCTCACCACGCAGGCGCGCGGCTTCGACGAAGTCCTGCACCACCACGTTCATGGCCACCGCGCGCGACAGGCGAAACACCCGGGTCGCATCCAGCAGCGCAATCACCAACACCAGCGACGTCGCCGTGGTGCCGACCACGCTGAGGATCAGCAAGGCGAAGATCAGTTGCGGAATGGCCATGAGGATGTCCACCACCCGCGACAAACCCTGATCGACCCAGCCGCCCTTGATCGCCGCGATCAAGCCGCAGGACCCACCGAGCAAAAACGCCAACACCGTGGTGAGGAAGGCAATGCCCAGGGTGTTTCGCGCGCCATAGACCAGGCGGCTGAACATGTCGCGCCCCAGGTTATCGGTGCCCAACAGGAAC